>CAZNMK010000403.1:0-2984 GCA_964574045.1 uncultured Roseovarius sp.
ATCGACTTTCCCGAGGGCGTGCTGGTGGCCGGGGTGCGCAAGGCCGGCAAGATCGTCAAGCCCGCCGGCGCGCTCAAGATCGAGGCGGGCGACGTGGTGGTGATCTTCGCGCTGGCGGCGGATGTCGCCCGGGTCGAGCAGCTGCTGCAGGTCTCGATAGACTTCTTCTGAGGTGGCAGGGGTCATGGCCGCACGCATCCTGGGCCTTCCGCTAATCTTGCTGCTCACGGGGCTGTTTTCGCTGGCGATGCTGGTGCCGGCCCTGCACGCGCTGGCCCAGGACGACCACAGCGTCGCGCGCGCGTTCCTCTATTCGGCGGTCCTGGGGCTGGTTGCGGTCACGGTGATGGGGCTGGCCATAGACGGCCGGCGCGGCACGGAATCGGGGGTACGCAACCTTGCCGGCCTGTTTCTGGCCTATACGGCGCTGCCGCTGATCCTGGCGCTGCCGTTCTACGAGGGGCTGGAGACGACGAGCTTTCTGAATGCCTATGTCGAGATGGTGTCGGCGCTGACAACCACCGGCGCCACGCTCTTTGCCGAACCGGGCCGGCTGACCGACAGCCTGCACCTGTGGCGGGGGCTGGTGGGCTGGCTTGGCGGGCTGATCATCTGGGTCACGGCGGCGGCGGTGCTGGCGCCGCTCAACCTGGGCGGTTTCGAGGTGACGGCACAGGCCGAGCCGGGGCAGAGCGCGCAGCGCCTCGACCGCTTCCGCAGGGCCGGTTCCGCCCGCCGCATCACCCGCGCCGGCGCCCAGCTGGCGCCGGTCTATGCCGGGCTGACGGGGGTGTTGTGGGTGCTGCTGACGATCGGCGGCGAACGCCCGCTGGTGGCCATCGTGCATGCCATGTCGACGCTGGCAACCAGCGGCATTTCGCCGGTGGGCGGGCTGCAGAACGCCGATGCCGGACTGGCGGGCGAGGCGCTGATCTTTCTCTTTCTGGTGTTCGCGCTGTCGCGGCTGACCTTTTCGTCGGACACCGCGACCGCCGCCCAGACCGGGCTGCGCGACGACCCCGAGCTGCGCTTTGGCCTGTGGCTGGCGGCGGCGGCGGCGCTGGTCCTGTTCCTGCGCCACTGGATCGCCGCCTACGATGTCGACGAGGTGCGGGATTTCAACCAGGCGCTGGCGGCGCTCTGGGGCACGGTCTTTACGGTGCTGTCGTTCCTGACCACCGCCGGGTTCGAAAGCGCGGCCTGGGGCGCGGCGCGCGACTGGTCGGGGCTGGGCACGCCGGGGCTGGTGCTGATGGGGCTGGCGATCGTCGGCGGCGGTGTCGCCACCACCGCCGGAGGGGTCAAGCTGCTGCGGGTCTATGCGCTCTATCTCGGCGGGCGGCGCGAGATGGAACGCCTGCTGCATCCCTCGTCGGTCGGCCGGGCGGGGCAGGCGGGCCGGCGCATCCGCCGCGAGGGCGCACTGATCGCGTGGATCTTCTTCATGCTGTTCGCGCTGTCGCTGGCGGTGGTCACGGTCGCTTTCGCGTCCCTGGGACAGGGCATCGAATCGGCTACCGTCCTGGCCATCGCCGCGCTGTCGACGACCGGGCCGCTGACCCAGGCGGCGGCGGCAACGCCCATCGACCTGCTGGAAATGGGTGCGGCGGCCAAGCTGCTCTTCTGCGCCGCTATGGTGCTTGGCCGGCTCGAGACGCTGGCGATCATCGCGCTGCTGAACCCGGCGCTGTGGCGCGATTGACGTGCCGCCGTCGCGCCATCCGGCACCGGCGTGCAACGAGTTGATTTTTGGGGGTGGAAACTCCGCCCGCGCCGCTTCATACTCCACCGGATGAAAGGGGCGCGCCGGCCCGCGGCGCCAGCAAGAACAAAGGCATTGGAGCGATGGCGACAGACAGACAGAACCTGCAGGATGCATTCCTCAACCAGGTCCGCAAAACCAAGATCCCGGTCACGATCTTTCTGGTCAACGGGGTCAAGCTGCAGGGCGTGATCACCTGGTTCGACAACTTCTGCATTCTTCTGCGCCGCGACGGGCAGTCCCAGCTGGTGTACAAGCACGCGGTCTCGACCATCATGCCGTCGCAGCCGGTGTCGCTATACGATGCGGACGACGCGGCGACCTGACGCGGGGCCCGTGTGAACGCGCAAGGCCCCGAAACCACGCGCGCGCTGGTGGTGCATCCGGACGTCGCGCGCGGCAGGACCTTCGCCAGCGGCATTCCGGCACGCGACCCCGCGCTGGCCCTCGACGAGGCGGCGGCGCTGGCGCGCGCGCTGCCGGGGCTCGAGGTCGCGGGGGCGCAGGTGGTGCGCCTGGCGCGGCCGCATCCCGGCACGCTCTTCGGCAAGGGCAAGCTCGAGGAACTGCGCATCCGCGCCGAACGCGAAAAGATCGGTCTGCTGCTGGTCGACGGTCCCGTCAGCCCGGTGCAGCAGCGTAATCTCGAAAAGGCGCTCGGGCTCAAGGTGCTCGATCGCACCGGCCTGATTCTGGAGATATTCAGCGACCGCGCGGCGACGCGCGAGGGCGTGCTGCAGGTCGAGATGGCGGCGCTTTCCTATCAGCGCACGCGGCTGGTTCGCGCCTGGACCCACCTGGAACGCCAGCGCGGGGGCTTGGGCTTCGTGGGCGGCCCCGGCGAAACCCAGATCGAGGCCGACCGCCGCGCCATCGACGAACAGCTCGTGCGCCTGCGCCGGCAACTGGAAAAGGTGGTCAGGACCCGCGCGCTGCACCGTGCCGCGCGGGCGCGGGTGCCGTTCCCGATCGTCGCGCTGGTGGGCTATACCAACGCCGGCAAGTCGACGCTCTTCAACCGGCTGACCGGGGCCGAGGTGGTGGCGAAGGACATGCTCTTCGCCACGCTCGACCCGACCATGCGCCGAATCGAACTGCCGGGCCAGCAGGGCACCGAGGTGATCCTGTCGGACACGGTGGGGTTCATCACCGATCTGCCGACCGAACTGGTCGCCGCCTTCCGCGCCACGCTCGAGGAGGTGACGGCGGCCGATCTCATCGT
>CAZNMK010000404.1:0-2983 GCA_964574045.1 uncultured Roseovarius sp.
AGTCGCCGTCCTGGGGTCTCTCCCGTGCCAAAAGCAGCCCCTCAGTCGCAAACCGGGCGGTCAGCTGTCGTAGTCTATCGCGTGCCGGAGCTGTTTTTCAAACTCCAGCGCCTTGCCGGTACCGAGCGCCACGCAATTGAGGCTGTCATCGGCGATCGACACCGCCAGCCCGGTCTGTTCGCGCAGCGCCAGGTCGAGATCGCCCAGCAGCGCGCCGCCGCCGGTCAGCATCACGCCGCGGTCGACGATGTCGGCCGCCAGGTCCGGCGGCGTGGTCTCGAGCGCGGTCATCACCGCCTCGCAGATCGACTGCACCGGCTCGGCCAGCGCCTCGGCCACCTGGGCCTGGGTGATCTCGGTTTCCTTGGGCACGCCGTTCAGCAGGTCGCGGCCCCTGATCTGCATCGAGGTGCCGCGCCCGTCGTCGGGCATCCGCGCGGTGCCGATCGAGGTCTTGATGCGCTCGGCCGTCGATTCGCCCACCAAGAGGTTCAGCTGGCGGCGCAGGTAGTTGATGATCGCCTCGTCCATGCGGTCGCCGCCGACCCGGATCGAGCGGGCATAGACGATGTCGCCGAGGCTGAGCACCGCCACCTCGGTGGTGCCGCCGCCGATGTCGACGACCATGTTGCCGGTCGGATCGGTGATCGGCATCCCCGCCCCGATCGCCGCGGCGATGGGCTCGGCCACCAGCCCGGCCCGCCGGGCGCCCGCCGACAGCACCGACTGGCGGATCGCGCGCTTTTCCACCGGGGTGGCGCCGTGGGGTACGCAGACGATGATCTTGGGCTTGGAAAAGGTCGACCGCTTGTGCACCTTGCGGATGAAGTGCTTGATCATCGCCTCGGCGGTGTCGAAATCGGCGATCACGCCTTCGCGCATCGGGCGGATCGCCTCGATGCTGCCGGGCGTGCGGCCGAGCATCAGCTTGGCGTCCTCGCCCACCGCCAGAACCTTCTTCACGCCATCCTTGACGTGGTAGGCCACGACCGAGGGCTCCGACAGGATGATGCCGCGGCCCTTGACATAGACCAGCGTGTTCGCGGTCCCGAGGTCGATGGCCATGTCGGAGGAAAACAGCCCGGGAATGTGGTCGAAGATCGACATATGCGCGTTTCATCCTGTCGCAGATGGGATTGCGGGCCGGCGACTCGGCGGCTTCGGACGCCCGATGTTATAAACGCCTGCCGCGGCTTGCGAAAGTGCCTCTTTCCGGCGGCGTCGGCGTGTCCCTGCCGGTCGGGCCGGGCAGGACGGCGAGATGGTGCTGCTGGAGAGAATTGAACTCTCGACCTCTCCCTTACCAAGGGAGTGCTCTACCTCTGAGCTACAGCAGCCCGCCGTGGCGCGCCTCTTAGACGCTTACGCCCACGCGCGCAAGGGATAACTGGACCGCGATTTGCGCCTGCGTTAGGAAAGGCGCCATGACCCGGCGCACGCCCCGAAACCCAGATGCCCCGACCCCGAAAAGCCGGCAGGAAACCCGGCAGGACCGGCTCAAGGCCGCGCTCAAGGCCAACATGGCCCGGCGCAAGGCCCAGATGCGGGCACGGGCCGGGGCGGGGCAGGGCGGCGCGGCGGACGAGGCGGGCAAGGACAAGGACTAGCGGCGGATGGATTCGATACTGGTGACCGGCGGCGGCCCGCTCAAGGGCGACATCCCCATCGCGGGGGCCAAGAACGCCTGCCTGGCGCTGATGCCGGCGACGCTTCTGAGCGACGAGCCGCTGACGCTGACCAACGCGCCGCGGCTCTCGGACATCCGCACCATGAGCACGCTGCTGCAAAGCCTCGGCGCCGAGGTCATGGCGATGCAGGACGGACAGGTTCTGGCGCTGTCGGGCCACGACCTGCGGAGCCACGTCGCCGACTATGACATCGTACGCAAGATGCGCGCCTCGATCCTGGTGCTGGGGCCGCTGCTGGCGCGCGCGGGGCGCGCGGTGGTGTCGCTGCCCGGGGGCTGCGCCATCGGCGCACGCCCCGTGGACCTGCACCTCAGGGCGCTTCAGGCGATGGGTGCGGAGCTGGAGCTGCGCGACGGCTACGTGCACGCCACCGCGCGGGGCGGGTTGAAGGGGGGCGAGGTGGCGTTTCCCTTCGTCTCGGTCGGGGCGACGGAAAACGCGCTGATGGCGGCGACGCTGGCCAAAGGCACCACGGTGCTGAAAAACGCCGCGCGCGAGCCCGAGATCGTCGACCTGGCCCAGTGCCTGCGCAAGATGGGCGCCCGGATCGAGGGCGAGGGCACGGACACCGTCACCGTCGAGGGGATCGACCGGCTGGGCGGGGCCACGCACCGGGTGGTGCCCGACCGCATCGAACTGGGCACCTACATGCTGGCGCCGGCGATCTGCGGCGGCGAGGTGGAATGCCTTGGCGGCCGTATCGACCTGATCGGCGCGTTCTGCGAAAAGCTCGACGAGGCCGGTATCTCGGTCGAGGAAACCGCCCGCGGGCTGAAGGTGGCGCGGCTGAACGGCCGGGTGAAGTCGGTCGACGTGGTCACGGCGCCGTTTCCGGGGTTTCCGACCGACCTGCAGGCGCAGATGATGGCGCTGATGTGCACCGCCGAGGGCGTCAGCGTGCTGGAGGAGAGGATTTTCGAGAACCGCTTCATGCATGCGCCCGAACTGATGCGGATGGGGGCGCAGATCGACGTGCATGGCGGCACCGCGCAGGTGACGGGGGTCGAGCGGCTGAAGGGCGCGCCGGTCATGGCGACCGATCTGCGCGCCAGCGTTTCGCTGATCCTCGCCGGGCTCGCCGCCGAGGGCGAGACGCGGGTGAACCGGGTCTATCACCTCGACCGCGGTTATGAGAGAGTCGAGGAAAAGCTGGGCGCCGTCGGCGCCAGGATCGAAAGGGTGAGCGGAAATTGAGCCGGGACGCGCGTTTCGAAGAGGGCGGCGAGGCGCCGCTCAACCTGGGTGCCCTTGACGCCGGGGATCTGCAGGTGATCTCGTCGCTGGTGCAGGACGCG
>CAZNMK010000405.1:0-2978 GCA_964574045.1 uncultured Roseovarius sp.
TTCAACATCATGCTCGACGGCGGCGCCGACATCCGCGCCGACGCCAAGGACCTGATGCAATACGCGCTGATGGGCACCTCCTACGCCCGCAACGGTTTCGGGCTGAAACGGCCGCGTGTCGGGCTGCTGAACGTCGGCACCGAGGAACACAAGGGCCGCGCCGAGCTGAAAGAGGCCCACGACCTCATCGCCGCCAACGCCCGCGTCGCCGATTTCGACTTCGTCGGTTTCGTCGAGGGTCGCGATCTGCCCGGTACGCGCTGCGACGTGATCGTTACCGACGGCTTTACCGGCAACGTCGCGCTGAAGACCGGCGAAGGCGTGGCGCGGCTCATTTCGGACCTGCTGCGCGAGGCATTCCGCCACACGCCGCTGTCGCGCATCGCCTCGCTGCTGGCGCTCACCTCGCTCAGGCGGCTGAAAAAGCGCATCGACCCGCGGCGCGCCAATGGCGGGGTGTTCCTGGGCCTCAACGGCACGGTCGTCAAATCCCACGGCGCGGCCGACGCCACCGGGGTGTCGGCGGCGGTGAAACTGGCCTTTCAACTGGCGCAGTCGGGCTTTACCGAAAAGCTCGCGGCACGGGTTGCATCGGCCTCGCTGCTTGAGCAAGATGACGATGCTGCGGATGCAAAAAACAGTGGTGACTCTCAATGACAGTGCGCGCCGTCGTGGAAGGTGTCGGGCAGTATCTTCCCGAACGGATCGTTCCCAACACCTGGTTCGAGGAATTCCTCGACACCTCAGACGAATGGATTCGCACCCGTTCGGGCATCGAACGGCGCCATTTCGCGGCCGAGGGTGAAAACACCTCGGACATGGCGGTTCATGCCGCGCGCGCGGCGCTGTCGCATGCCGGCTGCGACATCGGCGATGTCGACGGCATCCTCGTCGCCACCTCGACCCCGGACATGACCTTTCCCTCGGTCGCCACCATGGTTCAGGCCGAGCTGGGCATGACGCGGGGCTTCGCCTTCGATGTACAGGCGGTCTGCGCCGGGTTCATCTATGCGCTCGCGAACGCCAACGCGCTCATTGTCTCGGGCCAGGCGAAACGGCTGCTGATCATCGGTGCCGAAACCTTCAGTCGCATCCTCGACTGGGAGGACCGCGCCACCTGCGTTCTCTTCGGCGACGGCGCCGGGGCGCTGGTACTGGGTGCGGCCGAAGGCGACGGCACCAGCGCCGATCGCGGCATCCTGGCCATCGACCTGAATTCCGACGGGCGCTATCGCGACATGCTCTATGTCGATGGCGGCGTCTCGAGCACCGGCACCGCCGGCAAGGTCCGGATGAAGGGCAACGCGCTCTTTCGTCAGGCGGTCGAAAAACTGACCCAGACGGCCGAGAACGCGCTCTCCACCGCCGGGCTGACCGATGACGACATCGACTGGATCGTGCCGCACCAGGCCAATATCCGCATCATCGCGGGCACCGCGAAAAAGCTCGGCGTGCCGATGTCGCGCGTGATCGTCACCGTGCAGGAGCACGGCAACACCTCGGCCGCCTCGATCCCGCTGGCGCTGGCCGAGGGCGTCGCCCAGGGCAAGATCAGGCGCGGCGATCTGATCGTCTCCGAGGCGATCGGCGGCGGGCTGGCCTGGGGCTCGGTGGTGCTGCGCTGGTAAGCATCGGCGGCGGCCGGAACGCCGCTTAAACTCCTTCGCCCAAGTCATTGACATTGACTCGGAAAATCGTTGCGCCCTAAAGTCCCTGCAAAGAGCGAGGGGATGTCATGGGCGACAAGACGTTGACAAGGATGGATCTGAGCGAGGCCGTGTTCCGCGAGGTGGGCCTTTCCCGAAACGATTCCGCGCAGCTCGTGGAGAGCGTTCTTGGCCATATCTCCGACGCGCTGGTGCGCGGGGAACAGGTCAAGATCTCGTCGTTCGGAACCTTTTCCGTGCGCGAGAAGTCGGCCCGCGTGGGGCGCAATCCCAAGACCGGGCAGGAGGTGCCGATCCAGCCGCGCCGGGTGCTGACCTTTCGCCCGTCGCACCTGATGAAAGACCGCGTCGCCGCCGGCAACCGCAGCTAGCGCAGGCCCCGATGGCCAAGTCCGCAGACGCCTTCCGGACCATCAGCGAGGTCGCCGACTGGCTCGAGACCCCGGCGCATGTGCTGCGGTTCTGGGAAAGCAAGTTCTCGCAGGTCAAGCCGGTCAAGCGCGCCGGCGGGCGGCGCTATTACCGGCCCCAGGACATGCGCCTGCTGGGCGGGATAAAAAAGCTGCTGCACGACGATGGCATGACCATCAAGGGCGTGCAGAAGCTCTTGCGCGACAAGGGGGTCAGGCACGTCGCCGCGCTGTCGGCGCCGCTGACCGGCGAGACCGAGGAGGATGCCCGCGCCTGGGCCGCCGAGGCTGCCAAGCCGGCCGAACCGGCCCCGAGCCGGCCCGAACCGGCGCAGGTGCTGGATTTCCGCCGCCAGGACGACGCGCCCGAGCCCGCGCCGGACGAGGCGGCCGAAGCGGCGGAGGAACCCGCCGCACAGGCAACGGACGAACCCGAAGCCGAGACGCCCGTCGCCGCCGCGACCGAAGAACCCGCAACCCAAGAGCCCCCTGCCGAACAACCCGCCGCCGGCAAGGGCAGGCTGCCCGCGTTCCTCAGCCGCCCGCTCGAAGAGGCGGGCGGCCCCCCCACGCCCGAACCGGCGGACGAGGCCGACACCGCCGCGCCCGCCGCGCGCCCCGCCGCCATCGAGGTTCCGCCCGACCCCGACGACAGCGAACTCGCCCGCCCCGGAATTCTGAGCCGCATCGCCGGTCTGCCCCGGCCGCTGCCCGCCTCCGTGGCAGAGGTCGCCCGCCCCCTGCTGAAGCGGCTCGACGCATTGCGCACGGCATCCGGCGACGAATAGCTTTGGAAATGCGCTATTGCCCCTTGCCCATGCGCGCAGATCGGTTATGAAGCGCGGATCGTCGGGCTATAGCGCAGTCTGGTAGCGCGTCCGTCTGGGGGACGGGAGGTCGC
>CAZNMK010000406.1:0-2971 GCA_964574045.1 uncultured Roseovarius sp.
GTCAAGCCGAACGAAGGAAATCCCATGTTCAACGATATCGCGCCCGAGCATACAATGGCGAACGATCGGCGCAATGAAGGGCCTTGGACTACAGCGCGAAGGGAAAAGGGCAAGATAAAAGCGTCTGCCACCAACGCCGCAAGTCACTGACGTGACTGGCGTTTTCGCGTGCATGCAAATCGGTCGTGTGCAGGTTTCCTGCAATTTCGCAGTATTTTCAGACCCCTGGCATGCACAGTGCGAAAACCTGCTCTTTGTGGCTGCGCGGTTGAAGAGGCAACAACTCCGTGTATCGGGAGGTGGCATCTCGCGCTCAGCAATGGGAGCGCAAGATAAAAGGCGTGCCGCAAATCCTTGCAGGCTCTTGATGTCGAATGGGAAAATGCACGGCATCTTCTCGGGTCTTGCAGCGAGGAATTCGCCAATCATCTGATTTCGCGCGATTTTGTATGCGGCACCGAGCCTAATGCGCGACGCCCTTCGACTACGCCAACGCATCCGAGACAGCGCCCTGTTTCTCCACACCCGCCGCCCCCCTGTCATTCCCCGCCACGGGCCTACTCCGCCCGTTCTCGGCTTCGTTCCTCCCTCCCTTTCCGGCATCCTCGGGGCAGCCGAAACCGTAACCGATCGCCCCATGCCGAAGCGTCCAGCCATCCTGCCGCCGACCCTTGCGCCCCGCGGTCTCTCGCGGACCGAGGCGGCGGCCTATATCGGGGTCTCGCCCACGCTCTTCGATCACCTGGTCCGCGACCGGCGCATGCCGCCGCCCAAGCGGATCAATGCCCGCACCGTCTGGGACCGGAAAAAACTTGACCGGGCGTTCGAGCTGATCCCTGATGGGGATCACTCCGACCACAATCCCTGGGACGACTGACGGCTGACGAAAGGCGGCGCGTGCCATGCCCACATTCAGGATGAGAGACGGCTCGGGCAGCATCCGCCTGAAGCACGTTATCGAGGACACCGACCGGCACGGGAACGTGCGCGTCTACCTGCGGCGGCCCGGGCACCTGAAGGTGCGCCTGCGCAGCCAGCCCGGGACGGAGGACTTCCTCGCCGAATACCGCGCCGCGATGATGGGGGCGACACCGCGCGCCCCGGCCGGACCGCTGGAGCGGCGCGGATCGAAGGGCAGCTTCAAATGGCTCTGCGAGCAATACTACGTCTCGGCCGAGTACCAGCGGCTGAGTGGCCGTACCAAGTACGTTCGACGCGGGATCCTCGACCGGATATGCGAGAAGAACGGAACGAAGCCCTTTGCCCTGATGGAGCCCCGCCATGTGCGGCGTATGCGCGACGAGATGGCCGACCGGCCCGAGGCCGCCAACGGCTTCGTCAAGGCGCTGCGGCAGGTCTATGCCTTCGCGGTCGAATACGAGCTGGCGCAGCGCAACCCGGCACGCGATGTGCCCTACCTCAAGGCCAAGGGGGACGGGTTCCACTCCTGGACGATGGAGGAGGTCCGGCAGTTCGAGGACCATCACCCGATCGGCAGTAAGCCGCGCCTCGCACTGGCGCTCATGCTCTACACCGGCCAGCGGCGGTCGGACATCGTTCGGCTCGGCCCACAGCACATCAAGGACGGCTGGATCACCCTGACCCAAGCCAAGAACCGCGACCGCAAGCCGGTCACTCTCTCCATCCCGGTCCTGCCCGAGTTGAAGGCGGTGCTCGACGCAACGCCCACCGGCAACCTCGCCTTCCTCGTCACGGCCTTCGGCAAGCCCTTTACCTCGAACGGCTTCGGCAACTGGTTCCGCAAGCAATGCGACGACGCCGGGCTGAAGCACTGTTCCGCCCACGGGCTGCGCAAGGCCGGCGCGGCGCTGGCGGCCGAGAACGGCGCGACCGAGCGGCAATTGATGGCGATCTTCGGCTGGACGACCATGAAGGAAGCGTCGCGCTACACTCGCGCCGCGCGCCAGAAGGTGCTGGCGGCGTCCGGGATGAAGCTGTTGTCGCGGGGCGAACACAGGCCGGAAAGGGAGGAAGCGCGGGGAGGCGACTCGTGACGTCGCCTTCTCACACCGATGGGCGCGACGCCATCGCCCTGCAGCCCGTTCTTGCAAAATTAGTTCTTCAAGGATATATAGCCTCAAGGTAGTATTTGTCCGATGCCGTGGAGCGTATCTTTTGCCGAGGAGTTCGAACCGGAGTTCGATGCCCTGCCACAAGAGGTGCAGGACGCGATCCTTGCCCGGGCGGTGTTGCTCGAGCGAGAAGGACCCATGCTCGGACGCCCCCATGCGGACACCCTGACCGGGTCGAGGCATGCCAACATGAAGGAGCTGCGCTGCAACGCCGCCGATGGCGTCTGGCGCATCGCCTTCGCATTCGACCCCGACCGGCAGGCGATCTTGCTTGTCGGCGGAGACAAGTCGGGTGGCAGCGAAAAGCGGTTCTACAGGTCGCTGATCGCTCGGGCGGACGACCGCTTCGACCGCCACCTGGAGAGACGGAAAGGATAACGACGATGGCCCGGAGCCTTAAGGAGAAGCTGGAGACCCTCGACCCCGCCCGCCGCGCGGCGATCGAGGTCGAAGCGGATCGGCTGCATGCCGAGTACCTGACGCTGCAGGAATTGCGGAAGGCCAAGCGACTGACCCAGGTGCAACTGGCGGAAACTCTAGGTGTGCAGCAGGCCACCGTCGCGAAATACGAGCGCCAGAGTGACCTTCTGCTCTCGACGCTGATGAGCTACGTCCGCGCGATGGGGGGCGAGCTCAAGCTGATGGTCGAGTTCCCTGGTAAAGTTCCAGTCGCGCTTGAGGGGCTAGGCGAGGCGGACGAGCCGCGACGCAGGCGGCAAACAGGTGCCTGAGCCCGAAAGGTGCATATAGGGGCCTCTCTCAATTATTGAGCCCAAGAGTTTCCAGGGTCGCCCGATCAGGTGCGCCCGTTTCCGGCAATCCGACTGAAGCTTGGTACGCACGCATTGCCCTTTGCGAAGCTGGCCCCCATTGCCCGT
>CAZNMK010000407.1:0-2959 GCA_964574045.1 uncultured Roseovarius sp.
CTCGAAGGGGTGAACAGCACCACGAGCGAGGACGGGCATCTCGACCGGATCGGAGGGTTGCTGGCTGGCATCGTCGCGCAGGTGGGGACGGAGTTCTCCTTCTACCTGCACAAGGTGTCGAAAGCGGTCGATGTGACCCTGCCGCCCGTTCCGGGTGAGGGGTTTGCGGCTGCCGTCGACGAACGATGGCACGCGCATCTCGGCCGCGCGGGTTTGCGCGACAAGACGCTGACCCTGACGGTGCTGAAGCGACCTGAGACCCGCAGCCGCTTGCCGTTAGGACTTGGGGCGTCTCGCTCGCGACATGCGGCCGACACCACCCGCCGCTTGCGCAAGCTCGACGAGGTTGTGGGGTTTCTGCTGTCCTCCTTCGATGAGCTGAAGCCCCGCCTGCTGGCCGCAAGCACCGGCGAGCTTCTGGGCTTCCTCGGTTCACTCAACACGGGCGAGGAGCACCCGCTCTTCCCCCGGTCGCGCCTTGGCGTGATCGCCGAGGACGTGGCCAATACCCGCGTCACCTTCCGCGGCACGACCATCGCACTCTCGGACGGTGCCGTCGGGGACAAGTTGGGCGCGATCTTCGCGGTGAAGAACTACCCCGCCAAGACCGACAGCCTGATGCTCGACGAGCTGAACCTGCCCGTCGACATGGTGGTCACGCACTCCTTTGTGCCGATCAACGCCAACATCATGGCGGGCCGGATCAAGCGGCAGCTGCGGCTTATGCAGGCCGCTAATGACGGAGCCGTCAGCCTCGCGCAGGAACTGGAACTCGCGCAGGACGATCTGGAATCCAAACGTCTGATATTTGGCGAGCACCACATGACCGTGGCCGTCTATGCCCGCACCCAGACGACGCTTGACGACATCGCGGCCGAAATCCGCAACATCTCCGCCACTTCCGGGATCAACCTGATCTCGGAAGCCTTCGGGGCGCGGGCGCATTTCATGGCGCAGCATCCTGGGAACACAGGGGCGCGCAGTCGCAAGGCCGCGATCACGAACCACAACTTCGCCGATCTCGCTACCTTCCACCGCACGCCGCTTGGCAAGACCGGCAGGGAAGTCCCCTGGGGCGTGCCAATCACGCTTTTCCCAACGCCCGAGCGCAGCGGGTTCCGCTTCAACTTCCACGAACAGGGCGCGCCGGATCGTGAGCCGACAGGTGGCCACACGCTGATCCTGGGCCGTCCTGGCTCGGGCAAATCCGTGCTGGCAGCTTTCCTGATGACCATGGCCCGTCGGGCAGGCGCGCGGCTCTTCGTCTTCGACTACCGCGCCGGCATGGAAATGGCTGTCCGCGCGCTCGGCGGCAGCTATTCGACCGTGCGAGCCGGACTGCCTACGGGTCTGAACCCGCTGCAAACCGAGATCGACGCCCGCGGTCAGGCCTGGCTGGCAGACTGGCTCGCAAGCCTCCTCGAGCGCCGCGACCGGCCCCTGACCCCGGTTCAGACCAACCGACTGCAGGAAGTCGTGCGCCAGAACGCGAGCGCAGGACATGCGGGCCTACGGAACTGGTCGGATTTCGCCTCGCTGCTGGTCTCGACCGATGACGAGGGCGATCTTTTCGAGCGTATGCAGGAATGGACGGCCGAGGGTCGCTACGGCTGGATCTTCGGGGCCAATGCCGAGGACAGTTTCAGCATCGATGGAGACGTCGCGGGCTTTGACCTCACCGGCATCCTCGATTCCGAGAGCGAGCGGGAACGCATGGCGGTCCTGTCCTACCTCTTCCGCCGGGTCGAGCGGGTGATCGAGGACCGCAAGCCCACAATCATCGTCATCGACGAAGCCTGGAAGGCGCTCGACAACGCCTACTTCGCGGAGCGGCTTTCGAACTGGTTGGTGACCGCCCGCAAGCAGAACGCCGTCGTCGTGATGATGACGCAATATGCCAGCCAGCTCGAGCGCACGCGCACCGGCAAGACCATCGTGGAAGCGGTGCCGACGCAGGTGCTCTTGCCCAACATTCGTGCTTCCGCCGCTGACTACGCGATGCTCGGCCTGACCGAGAAAGAGCTCGACGTGCTTCTGGGCGTCGGCTCGGCCTCGCGGCTCGCACTTGTACGCGACGACCGTGGGTCCGTCGTGATCGATGCCGATCTCAGCGCGCTCGGCCCGCTCGTGACCATCCTTGGCGGAATGGAGAAGGGTGAAGCGCTTGTCGGCGCCGATTATCGCGAACGTCCTGATTTCTGGAGAGTGACATGACCCGTACCATCATTCGCAGCGTCGTGCTGCTCGGGCTGGGCCTGACCCTGACAGCCTGTGCGCAGCATAACCCCCCGCAAGCCAACTGCTTCAATTTTCGCGTGGCTCCTGCGCAGGCAGGAACCGCCACCGCCACGGTCTCGACCATGGGGGCGGAGGTCACGCGCCGCGACACGGCCTGCGATTTCGTCCTATTGGGGGCGGGCGGCTGAGCCAATGCGGACCTGGCTTCCTCTCTCGATGATCGGCTTTGCACTGGCAGGTCCCACGGCCGGGCCGGCGGTCGCCCAGGGCGTGCCAACCTTCGATCTGCGCCTGTTCGCAGAGCGGCAGGCGATCCTCGAGCAGACCGATCGGGACCTGGTACTGCAGCAGGACCGGCTAAGCCGCGAGGAGGAACTGGCCGAAATCGAGCGCGAGCAACTCGCCTCCCTCGAGGGGCTGATGGATGCCATGTCGCTTGGCGCTGGAGACGTGGCCGGAACCGTGGCGGGGCTCGAGGCGGGGCAGGGGGCGATTGACGACGTCGAAAGCGCGGCCGCCAGTCTTTATGCGCACGAGGACACCAATCCAGCGGCAGCGCGGATGTTCGGCGATGCCAGGGAGGGGATCGAGGAGCTGATCATCCGCGCAGCACGCGACACCCATAGTCTGTCCGGGGTCGGCCGCGCAGGTCTTTCGCTCGTGCAATGGCGCTGTCTCTTGCAGGCGCTGATCTGGCAGGAAAGCCGGTTCCAGATCGGGG
>CAZNMK010000408.1:0-2958 GCA_964574045.1 uncultured Roseovarius sp.
CGTAATAGCGCAGATCGCCCATCCGCGCCGCGCCCTCGCGCGCCAGCACCATCAGGGCATAGGCCACATCCTCGCCGCCGTCGTCGAAATCGGGGGCATAGTTGACGCGGTTGCGCAGGTTGTCCATCGCCATGGCAAAGGCGCGGTCGGGCACCTCGTGTCCCTGCGCCCGCGCCCGCGACAGGAAATCGGTGACATAGGCATCGAGCCAGAAATCCCCCGAATCGGGATACCACAGGCCAAAGCTGCCGCCGCTCGACTGCCGCGACAGCACCCTGGCGATGGCCTCTCCGATGCGCTTTTCGGCCCGGATGCCGTCGCCCAGCCCCAGCGCCTGCGCCACCTCGTCGAAGTAGAGGAGCGGCATCGCCTGCGATGCGACCTGTTCGGTACAGCCGTATGGGTAGCGGTCGAGCGCCGACAGCAGCGCCGGCGCGTTGAGCTTGGCCAGCGGCCCGGCCGAGACCACGGCGCTGCCGCTGCCGGGGCGCAGATCGGCAAAGACGTTGTCATCGAGCACGAAGCGTTCGCCGGCCCCCAGCGAGAACCGACGCGTCACCGCGACCTCGGGGTCGTTGCGGCGAACGCCGAGCGTGAGCGACTTGGTCAGTTGCCGCCCGTCCGGGGTGGTCAGCGCCACCCGCAGCGCGTGATCGCCCGCCTCCACGGCCGCGACCGGAATCGACAGCGTCGCCTTTTCGCCCTCGGCCAGATCGAGGCCCGAAGGCACGCCGCCGCCAAGGCTCAGCCCCGCGGCGGCGATGTCGAGCCCCATCCGCCCGGCCGGGCCGTCGGCATGGGCGATTTCCAGCAACAGCCGGCTCTCGTCCCCCGGCGCCAGGAAACGCGGCAGCGAGGCGGTGACCACCACCGGGTCGCGCACCAGCACGTCGCGCGCGGCCTGGCCGACGGCGCGGGGCGACCACGCCACCGCCATCAGCCGCACCGTGCCGTTGAAATCGGGGATGTCGAAGCTCACGCGCGCGGTGCCGTCCGGCCCGACTTTGAGCGGGCCTGAAAAGAACGCCACCAGTTCCTCCTGCGGGGGCGGCGACTGGAACCCGCCGCCGCCGGCATCGCCGCCCGAGCGCACGCGCCCCTCGGCCCCGTTCAGCCCGTCGATCAGCCGGCCGTAAAGGTCGCGGATTTCCACGCCCAGCCGGCGCTGGCCGAAATAGTGGCCCTCGGGATCGGGGCTTTCGAACCCGGTGAGGTTGAGAATGCCCAGATCGACGGCGGCGAGCGTGAGATAGGCGGTTTCGCCCTCGGCGACGCCCTCGACCGAAACGCTGACATCCAGCGGGCCGCGCGGGCGCGTCATCTCCGGCGCCTCGATGGCAACCTCGAGCCGGCGGTCGCCCGGCGCGATCGACGCATAGAACAGACCCAGAGCGCGGGCCGGGTTGTGCCCGGCGGCCACGTTCATCGGCCGGATCACCTGGGCGGTGACATAGGCACCCGCGCCCCAGTCGTCGGTGACGGCAAGGGGGATCAGGTTCTCGCCCTCGCTCACCTCGACCGCCCGCATGTCGATCACCCGGTTCGACATCACCGTAACGAGCGCGGTGCCGCCATAGCGCGGCACGATCCGCAGCGAGGCGGTGTCGCCGGGGCGGTAGCCGGGCTTGTCGAGCGACAATTCCAGCGTGTCGGGGGTGGTGGTGGCGTCCGCCGGCGCGTACCAGCCGGCATAGAAATCCGTGGACGCGGCGACGTAGGCGCCGTCGGTGCGCTCGATCACCAGTTCGTAATGGCCCCACTCGACCGGCGAGGACAACGCCACCGGGTCGGGGCCCTCGCCCAGCATCGCCTCGCCGGTAGCGACGCGGCTGCGGGTGGTCACGGGCTCCCAGTTCCACTGGCCGTATTCCTGATACCACTGATAGTGCGTCCTGATCCGGTTCACGGTCCATTTGACCGCCATCTGCACGGGTTCGAGCTCGGGGCCCAGCGCGATCACCCGAAAGGCCGCTTCGCCACCCTCTGACACCACCCCGTCGAAATCGGGACGAATGCCGATCATCGGCCCCGAAGGCGCCAGCATGCGGGTGAGTTCGCGCTCGACCGGGCGGCCCGAGCCCTCGCGCATCGCGAGCCGCACAGTCGCCTCGAAGGGCCGGTCCGCGACCGGCGCGGATGGAATATCGACGGCGGTCACGAGGTGGCCCGCGGCGTCGGTGGTGCCAGCGTCGACAAGGCCGGTCCGGGCCGAAACCTGTTCATCGTGGCGCCCGAAGAGATAACCGGGGCGGCTCTCGAGCGCGCGCCGGGGCCGGATGGTGACGGAGCCGTCGGCGGCAAGCCCCGCGCCCGGCGCGCCGAAAAGATAGCGCGCCTCGACGCTCAGCGGCGGGCTGTCGCCGGGCCGGATCGGACCCTCGGGCAGCGACATCTCGAAATCTATGCGCTCGGGCAGGAAATCCTCGACCAGCACGGTCTGGCTCGCCAGCGCCGGAGCGTCGGGGTCGGCCTTGATGTCGAGTTGCCAGGCCCCGCGCGGAGCGGTCGCGCCGACCGGCATTTCGAAGACATGCCCGCCGGCGGTGTCCTCGGCCGAAAGCTGGCGGGAATACTCGACCCCGTCGGGCCGGGTCAGGATCGCCGTGAGCGGCAGGTCGGGGATCGCCGCCGCGACGCCGTCGCGCGCCAGCGCGGTGGCGCGGATGACCTCGCCGGCGCGATAGGCGCCGCGGTCGGTGGCCAGAAACACGTCGATGGGCGGCGCCGGCGGACGCCCGGCAACGCCCCGATCAGACAGGTCGAACGCCGGATCGGTCAGCGACATGAACGCCAGATCGGTCCCGTCCCGCTGCGCCAGTACCATCGCCGGCGCCGCGCTGCCGGTGCCCCGCGTCAGCCCGGGGGCAAAAAGCGCGTGCCCCGCCGCATCGCTTTGGGCGCTGCCCAGCACCCGGTTGCTGCGCGACAGAAGCGTCAGTTCGACCCCGGCGAGCGCCT
>CAZNMK010000409.1:0-2953 GCA_964574045.1 uncultured Roseovarius sp.
GCTGCACTGGCAGCCCTATTTCTCGAACCTGCACAACGGCGCCATCCTCGTCGACACGAATTCGCGGGCGCTTCACTACTGGTCCGAGGATCAGAGCGTCTACAAGCTTTATCCCACGTCGGTGCCGATGACCGAGGAACTCACACGCCGCGGCCGCACCAGCGTGGTGCAAAAGGTCGTCGGTCCGGAATGGCGCCCGACCCCGTCGATGCTGGAACGCAACCCGGACTGGCCCGCCTATGTCGGACCCGGACCCGACAACCCGCTGGGCACGCACGCGCTCTATCTCAGCTGGACCTATTACCGCATTCACGGCACCCATGACACGCGCAAGATCGGCCGGCGGTCGTCGAACGGCTGTATCGGGCTTTACAACGAGCACATCCAGGAGCTCTTCAAGCTCGCCAAGGTCGGCACGCAGGTGCTGCTGATCTGAGGGGCCGGGGAGCGGGTCGTGGCCCGCTTGGTCGCGGCTTTCCTCGAGACCATCCCAATGCCGTCCCGCCCGGGCGCGAACCCGGGCAACGCCGGCCCGCCCCCATGGGCCGGCGCTGCCCTGTGCGCGATGGCGAAACGACGGGAGAACCGCACAAGACCGAAAGGCCGGGCGCCAACCCCGGAGGCCCGAGCCGGGGCCTTTCCCGGTCGAGGAGCGGCGCGGCCTATGCCACCCACCCCCCCAGATTGTCGCCGATCACCGCCGCGAGCGCCGCGATATGGGCGTCGTCGTCGTTGAGGCAGGGGATATAGGTGAACGCCTCGCCGCCCGCGCCCTCGAAGCTTTCGCGGATTTCGCCCTCGATCTCTTCGAGCGTTTCGATGCAGTCGGCGGAAAACGCGGGCGCGATCACGGCGATGCGTTTCCTGCCCTCCTCGCGGGCGAGGCGGGCCACTTCTTCGACCGTGTAGGGGCGCAGCCATTCCTCGGGCCCGAACACCGACTGAAAGGCGGTCGCGATCTCGCTCTCTTCCCAGCCCAGCCGCTCGCGCAAGAGGCGCGTCGTCTTCTGGCACTGGCAGTGATAGGGGTCGCCCTGCATCAGATAGCGTTTCGGCATGCCGTGGTAGGAGACGACCAGCAGTTCGGGCCGTTTCTCGGCCGCGGCATAGGCGCGCTCGACCGATTGCGCCAGCGCCTCGATATAGTGCGGGTGCTCGAAATAGGGCTCGACCACGCGCGCCGCGGGCTGCCAGGTCTCGTCCATCAGGGCGCGGAAGAACTGGTCATTGGCGGTGGCCGAGGTCGCCCCGGCATATTGCGGATAGAGCGGAAAGAAGAGGATGCGCCGGCAGCCCGCCTCGACCATCGCGCGCACCCTGGAGCGGGTCGAGGGGTTGCCGTAGCGCATGCAGAAATCGACCATCACGCGCTCGCCGTAGCGTTCGTGCAGGGTCTGCGCCAGCTTTTCGGTCTGCGCCCGCGTGATCGTCAACAGCGGACTTTCGTTTCGCTCCTCGTTCCAGATCGAGCGGTAGGCGGCGCCGCTGGTGAAGGGGCGTTTCGACAGGATCACGAGTTGCAAGAGCGGCTGCCATTTCCAGCGCGGATAATCGACCACCCGGCGGTCCGACAGGAACTCGTTGAGATAGCGGCGCATCGGCCAATAGCCGTAATGGTCGGGGGTGCCGAGATTGGCCAGCAGGACGCCGGTCCTGCCGGCGGCGACCCCGGGGTGATCGGCCGGGGCGTGGGCGGGACGGGCCGGCAGGGCAGAGACGTCGGGCATGGGCAGCTCTTTCATCGCGTGCGGTCCGCTGTGGACATAAACGGTTGACGCCGCCCGTCAATCTTTGAGCGGCGTTTCCGTCGCCCCCAGCGCGTCGGCCAGCCGCGCGCTGGCGGAACCCGGGCGCAGAGGTTCGGGCTGGCCGGGGCCGGGGGCCCAGCCTGTAAGCACGATCAGCTCGAACGTGGCGGGGACGCGGCCATCGGCGCCGAAACCCTGCTCGTATATCTCGCAGGCGCGTGCGATCAGGGCCCGGCGCGTGGGCTGGCGCCGCCGCGCGTCCAATGCGTTGCCTTCGCCCATGGCGCGCAACTCGCGCATCAGGTCGAGCGGCGAGGCATAGCTGGCGGTCAGCCGCACCGCGTCGGCCACCGGCAGCGCGAAACCGGCCCGCTGCAAGAGCGCGCCGAGGGCGCGCACCTCGCCCATCGGGGCGACGCGCGGGGAGAGGCCGCCGAAAAGGTCCGATTCGGCCTGCGCCAGCGATGCGCGCAGCTCATAGAGGCTCCGACCGCCGGGAAAGACCGCCAGGAAAAGGCCGTCGGGCACGAGCGCGCGGCGCGACTGGATCAGCTGGCCGACCGGGTCGTTGGCCCAATGCAGGCTCATGGCATGCACGACAAGGTCGTGCGCGGCCTCGTCCAGGGGCAGGGTTTCGTCGTCGCCGACCATCCGTGCATCTGGGAGCAGCCCCTGCCACGGCCCGGGAACGCCGCCCACCACGGCGGGCGCGTGAAAGGATTTGTTAACCATTGACAGGCGATCCTCGATTTCCGCGCGCGCGGCCTCGTGCAGGAAATCGACGGGCGCGCGGGCGGCGCGCCGGCGGTTGCGGATCAGTGCCGCGCGGTCGGTGAGGGGCCTTGTCATGATGCGGAAACTAGGATGACGCCAGCCGCTTTGCAAACCGCGCTGCGGCTGGTCTATCCGCCGCGCTGCACGCTCTGCGGCACGCTGGTCGACAGCGATTTCGGCCTGTGCGGACCGTGCTGGCGCGATACCCCCTTTGCCGCCGGGCTGGTGTGCGGCACATGCGGCACGCCGCTGCCCGGCGACGGCGACGACGAGCAGGCGATGTGCGACGACTGCCTTGCCACCGCCCGGCCGTGGAGCATGGGGCGCGCGGCGATGCTCTATCGCGACAATGCGCGCCGGCTGGTGCTGGCGCTGAAGCACGGCGACCGGCAGGACGTCGTGCGCCCGGCGACGCTGTGGCTGGCGCGCGC
>CAZNMK010000410.1:0-2953 GCA_964574045.1 uncultured Roseovarius sp.
ACGCATGAGGGCGCCTATTCCGGCATCGTCAGCTCGATGTTCCTGCATGGCGGCTGGCTGCACCTGGCCGGCAACATGCTGTTTCTGTGGATTTTCGGCGACAACATGGAAGACGAGATGGGGCATCCGGGCTATCTCGCCTTCTATTTCGCCTGCGGCATCGGCGCAGCGCTGGCACAGGTGATGGCCGCGCCCGATGCCACCGTGCCCACGGTCGGCGCCTCGGGGGCGATCGCCGGCGTGATGGGCGGCTATCTGCTGCTTTTCCCCAAGGCGCGCGTGGACATCCTTATCCTCATCGTCTTCTTCATCCGCATCGTCACCATCCCCGCCTGGATCATGCTGGCGATCTGGTTCGCGATCCAGCTTTTCGGCAGCGCCGGGATGGACGCGGCCCGGGGCGGCATCGCCTACTGGGCGCATGCCGGCGGTTTCGTCATCGGCGCGCTGCTGACCCTGCCGGTCTTTCTGCGCAAGGGCGGGCCGACCTTCTGGAGCCGCACCCGGGGCCACCCGCCGCATCCCGATGCCGACTACATCCATGCGCGCACCCGCATCCCGAAAGTGAGGCGCAGACGATGACGCGCGCGCTCAGCCGCCCCGGACAAGACCCGCGAATTTCGTGAAGATCGCCTCGTTGGCGCAGATCACCTCGCCATCGCCGAGGATGTCGCGCCCCTCGCGCAGGGGCTCGGCCAGCCCGCCCGCCTCGCGCACGATCACCAGCCCGGCGGCGACATCCCAGGCGTTGAGCCCCCGCTCCCAGAACCCCTCGTAGCGGCCGGCGGCGACATAAGCCATGTCGAGCGCCGCCGACCCCCACCGCCGCACCCCGGCACAGGACGGCATCAGCCGCGCCAGATCCTGCAGCGTCTGCGGCAGGTCCGCGCGCCCGCCGAAGGGCACGCCGGTGGCGAAAAGCGCCTCGATCATGCGCGCGCGGTTCGACACCCGGAGGCGGGTTTCGTTGAGCCAGGCGCCCTCGCCCTTTTCGGCCCAGAAAAGTTCGTCCTTGGCCGCGTCGAAGATGACGCCGGCCACCACCTGCCCCTTGTGCTCGAGCGCGACCGAGATCGCCCAGTGCGGCAGCCCGTGCAGGAAATTGGTGGTCCCGTCGAGCGGATCGACGATCCAGCGCCGGGTCGGGTCCTCGCCGGGCTCCTCGCCGCCCTCTTCGGCCAGCCAGCCGTAATTGGGCCGCGCCCCGCGCAGCTCGTCATGCAGGATTTTCTCGGCGGCGATGTCGGCGCGGCTGACGAAATCGCCTGCCCCCTTCATCGAGGACTGCAGGTTCTCGACCTCGCGGAAGTCCTTGACCAGCGACCGCCCCGCCTTGCGCGCCGCCTTGATCATGATGTTGAGGTTGGCGCTGCCGTGCATCCCGGGGCTCCCGTGTCGAGGATCAGGGCGGGCGTATACGCCGGGGCGTCCGGGCTGGCAAGGGGCGGGCACCAGGTCACACCGGGGCGGATAGCGCCCCGATCAGTCCGGACCTGCCCGGTCGCCGATATCGCCGGCCCACCAGCTGCGCTTGAGCCCATGATAGATGCGGACCGGATCGCCGGGGCGGTACCCTTCCAGCTCGTCGATCCTGCGCATCAGGCTCTGGCCTTCCCGCCCCTGCCCGTCGCGCCATTTCAGCCGGTAGCGGGGGCGGTTGTTGACCCTGACGGAGGTGCGGTGAACCTCTGTCACCCTGGCCTCTTCGCGGGCGCCGTAGCGGCGGGCGCGCAGCGCCTCGACCACCCAGCGCCCGACCATCCACAAGAGCCCCAGCCACCCCGCCCCGAGCGCCAGCAGGACGATCTGCACGATGCCCGCGCCCCGGGCATTGCTGCCGCGGGTGATCTCGACCCGGCTGGGCGCGCTTTCGAGATACCAAAGGTCGATCTCCTGCCCTTTGACCGCGCGGTGATACTCGCCCGTGCCGACCGATTTGGTGATGGCGATCCGTTCGCCTTCCCTGGTCGTGAATTCCAGGTCCAGCCAGCGGGTTATGGACTTGTCGCCGTCTGAATCGGTGCTTTCGGTGATGTATTTCTCGGTCACCAGCGCAGGCGCGTGGCGCCCTTCGGCCTCGAACCGCTTGGCGGCGGCGAAGAACTGCTGCCCGACGAGCGCGAGCACCAGCAACACGGCGCCGAGCCCCAGCACGAACCAGCCGCCCATCCTGAGAAAGAGGCGCCACATCGGGACCGGGGCAAGGGCCGCATCGCTGATCATGCGCCCGATCCTGCGTCAAAGCCCGGCAAAAGCCAAGCACCGGCATAAGGCTTTCCCTCGGCCCGCACATTCGCTATTCGAGGCGCGATCCTTTTGGGGCGAGACACGCGAGGGAAACGCGAGCGATGGCGATGGAAAAGACATTCGACGCGGGAGCGGCCGAAGGCCGCATCTACGACGCCTGGGAACGTTCCGGCGCCTTTCGCGCCGGGGCCAATGCCCGCCGCGACGAAACCTTCTGCATCATGATCCCGCCGCCCAACGTGACCGGCTCGCTGCACATGGGGCATGCCTTCAACAACACGCTTCAGGACATCCTCGTGCGCTGGCACCGGATGCGGGGGTTCGACACGCTGTGGCAGCCCGGGCAGGACCATGCCGGCATCGCCACGCAGATGGTGGTCGAACGCCAGCTTGCCCAAGAGGGCAAGCGGCGGACCGATTTCCCGCGCGAGGAATTCCTCGCAAAGGTCTGGGAATGGAAGCAGGAATCGGGCGGCACGATCATAAACCAGCTCAAGCGGCTCGGTGCGTCGTGCGACTGGTCGCGCAACGCCTTTACCATGTCGGGCGCCCCCGGCGCGCCCGAGGGCGAAGAGGGCAATTTCCACGACGCGGTGATCAAGGTCTTCGTCGACATGTACGACAAGGGCCTCATCTACCGCGGCAAGCGGCTGGTCAACTGGGACCCGCATTTCGAGACCGCGATTTCCGACCTCGAGGTCGAGAA
>CAZNMK010000411.1:0-2947 GCA_964574045.1 uncultured Roseovarius sp.
CTGGGCGAGGAGGGGCGCGGCGTGCGGGTACTGATGTCGGGGCTCGATTACGAGCGCGTGGTGCTCGCCGGGATCGGGCTCGGGATCATGGCGGCGTGCCTCGACGAGATCATGCCCTACATGGTGGAGCGCCGCCAGTTCGGCCAGCCGGTCGGGAATTTCCAGCTCATGCAGGGCAAGATCGCCGACATGTACACGGCGATGAATTCGGCCCGCGCCTATGTCTATGCCGTCGCCGGCGCCTGCGACCGGGGCGAGGTCACGCGCGCCGACGCCGCCGCGTGCTGTCTCTATTCGTCGGAAGAGGCGATGAAGCAGGCGCACCAGGCGGTGCAGGCGATGGGCGGCGCGGGCTTTCTCGCCGACGCTCCGGTGGCGCGGCTTTTCCGCGACGCGAAACTGATGGAGATCGGCGCCGGCACATCGGAAATCCGGCGCATGCTGGTCGGGCGCGAGCTGATGGGGGCGATGGGCTGAGATGCTTGAGCGGGCCGCGAGTTACGACGCGTTGATCGCGGGCTTTCGCTGGGACCTGCCCGACCGGCTCAACATGGCCGCGCAGGTCTGCGACCGCTGGGCCGAGGCCGATCCGGGCCGGGTGGCGATCCTCGATCTCTCGGCCGGACGCAGGGAAATCGGCTATGGGCAACTGCGGCAGATGGCCGACAGCCTCGCCCATGCGCTCGTTGCGCGCGGCGTGACCCCGGGCGACCGGGTTGGCGTGCTCAGATCGCAGGGCGCGTGGTGCGCGGCGGCGCATGTCGCGATCTGGAAAATCGGCGCGATTTCAATCCCCTTGTTCAAGCTCTTCAGGCACGATGCGCTGGCCTCGCGGGTGCGTGACGCGGGCGCGCGGATCGTCGTCGCCGACGCCGAGGGCGCGGCGATGGTGGCCGCGCTCGACGGTGTCGCGGCGCTGGTGCCCGAGGGGGAGGCGCTGCCCGGGGGCATCTTCGAGACCGCCGATACCGGCCCCGACGATCCGGCGGTGCTGATCTACACCTCGGGTACGACCGGCAGCCCCAAGGGGGCGCTCCATGCCCACCGGGTGCTGACCGGGCACCTGCCGGGGGTCGAGATGAGCCACGATTTTCTGGGCCGGGCGGGCGACTGTCTGTGGACGCCCGCGGACTGGGCCTGGATCGGCGGGCTTTTCGACGTGGCCATGCCGGGGCTCGCGTTGGGGGTGCCGGTGGTGGCGGCGCGATTGCCCAAGTTCGACCCCGAGGAGTGCGTGAGAATCGTTCGAGAAGGCACTGTACGCAATATATTCTTCCCGCCCACCGCGCTCAGGATTCTGAAGGCCGCGGATGTGGCGCTGCCGGGGCTGAGGACGGTCGCGAGCGGAGGCGAGCCGCTCGGCGCCGAGATGCTCGACTGGGGGCGGCGGGCCTTCGGACTGACGATCAACGAGTTCTACGGCCAGACCGAATGCAACATGGTCGCCTCTTCCTGCGCCGCGCTGTTCGATCCCCGCCCGGGCGCCATCGGGCGTGCGGTGCCGGGCCACGAGGTGGCGGTGATCGACGGCGCCGCGCGACAGGCGACGGGCGAGGGCGACATCGCCATCCGCCGCGGGTCGGCCGCGATGATGCTCGAATATTGGAAGCGGCCCGACGAGACCGCCGGAAAGTTCCGCGGCGAGTGGATGCTCACCGGCGACCGCGGCGTCATCGAGGACGGCTTCATCCGGTTTCTCGGGCGCGAGGACGACGTCATCACCTCGGCCGGCTACCGCATCGGACCGGCCGAGATCGAGGATTGCCTGCTCACGCACCCGGCGGTGGCGACGGTGGGCGTGGTCGGCAAGCCCGACCCGCTGCGCACCGAGGCGGTCAAGGCCTATGTGGTGCCAAAGCCCGGTGTCGCGGCCGATGCCGAACTGGCCGACGAGTTGCGAGACTATGTGAAAGAACGGCTGGCAAGCTATTCATATCCAAGAGAAATATCTTTTCTCGAAGAGCTGCCTATGACGGTGACGGGCAAGGTCATCCGCAAGGAACTGAAGGCCCGCGCCGCCGCCGAGACCGGGGAGAACCGATGAAACTGAAATCGAAACTCAAGCCGGGCTCGGAGATATTCAAGTCCAACCGCCAGGGCCATCTCGACGCGCTGGCCACGGTTGCCGAGGCGGCCCGGGCCGCGGCCCAGGGCGGGGGCAAGGCCGCCCGCGACCGCCAGCGCGAACGCGGCAAGATGCCTCCGCGCGAACGGGTGGCGAACCTGCTCGACCCCGGCAGCCCGTTCCTGGAAATCGGCGCCACCGCCGCGCACGGCATGTACGACGGCGCCGCCCCCGCCGCCGGCATCGTCGCCGGCATCGGGCGCATCCACGGGCTCGACTGCATGGTGGTGTGCAACGACGCCACGGTAAAGGGCGGCAGCTATTTCCCGATGACGGTGAAAAAGCACCTGCGCGCGCAGGAAATCGCCTCTGAATGCAACCTGCCCTGCGTCTACCTGGTCGATTCGGGCGGCGCCAACCTGCCCGAGCAGGACGAGGTCTTTCCCGACCGCGACCATTTCGGGCGCATCTTCTACAACGAGGCCCGGATGAGCGCCGCCGGCATCCCCCAGATCGCCGTGGTGATGGGCTCGTGCACGGCGGGCGGCGCCTATGTGCCGGCGATGGCCGACGTGGCGATCATCGTGCGCGAGCAGGGCACGATCTTTCTGGGCGGCCCGCCGCTCGTCAAGGCCGCCACCGGCGAGGTGGTGAGCGCCGAGGACCTGGGCGGCGGCGACGTGCACACCCGCCTTTCGGGCGTCGCCGACTACCTCGCCGAGGACGACGGCCACGCGCTGGCGCTGGCGCGGCGCGCGGTGGCCGGCCTCAACCGCCGCAAGCCCGATGCGGTGGTCTGGCAGACGCCCGAGCCCCCCGCCTACGACCCCGAGGAGATCCTCGGCGTGGTGCCGGCGGACCTGCGCACGCCCTACGACATCC
>CAZNMK010000412.1:0-2936 GCA_964574045.1 uncultured Roseovarius sp.
TGCGTCACCCACGAGATGGGTTTCGCGCGGCAGGTGGCCAACCGGGTGATCTTTATGGACCAGGGCCAGATCGTCGAACAGAACGAGCCCGAGGAATTCTTCAGCAACCCGCAGAGCGAGCGCACCAAGCTGTTCCTGAGCCAGATCCTGGGGCACTGAGGGGGGACGGCCGAGGCCGTTGGCCGGTCTCTCTCAGACCGGCCGCGTCATCCTCGTCAGTATGTGGGTCTTGTGATCCTGCCCGCCGAAGAACACCGCAAGCACGTCCACGGTTCGCGCGGCGTCATCGACCGTGAAATAGAGAATGGCGCGGCTCTTTGTCGTCCATCGCAGGTTTTCCATGACCTCCGGCCACAGCGTGCCCTGGTGGGGCACCTCGCCAAGCCCGTCTATGCTGTGCTCGATGTCGCCGAGGCGGGCAACCGCGCGCTCGAAGGCTTCGCGCACGGGTTCGCCGAGGTCCAGATAGCTTTGCAGCAGATGATCGAAGAGACGGTCGAGGTCGTCGCGGCACGCGACCGAGCGCCGGACCCTATAGGCCATGCCCGGCGCGCTTTTTCTCGATCATCTCGCGCGATGCGGCCCGCGCGGTCTCGGTATCCTCGAAAGGCCCGCCGCGCCGTTCTTCGAGAAACGCCCTGAGTGCGGCGAGCTCGGCCTCTTCCAGCTCGGTCTGCCGGCGCAAGAGATCGAGCCCGCGCTGGACGACGGCGCTCGCGCTCGCGAAGCGGCCCTCTTTGACCAAGGAACGCACGAAGGCATCCTGCTGTTCGGACATCGAAACCGAGGCCTTGACGGACATGACCCATTCCTCCGAAATGGTATTACCCAGTAGCATATGAGGTGCTCGGGCGAAAGGAAAGACGTCATGCGTTCGCAACATACGCAATCGCCCCCCGGCGGCAGACGGTCCTCCGTCCGGCTTTACCCTGTCAGCTCGCGCGGAACGATGAACTCCACCGTGCGGCCGGTGCCGGCATCGGCCCAGTCCGCGACATCGAACCCGGCCACCAGCGTGGCGCCGGTGGGATAGTCGAAGAACCGCGGATGCGGCGGCGGATCGGCAACCAGCGTCTGCGCCAGCCAGCCGATGCCGGGATTGTGCCCGATCATCAGCACGGTCTCGCCCTGCGCCCGCCGCAGGCAGCGCAGCATCGTGTCCGGGCCGGCGCCGTAGAGATCGGACAGAAAGCGCGCGTCGCAGACGAGTTTCAGCCGGGCAAAGGTCTCTCTCGCACGCGCGGCGTCCGACACCAGCGCGGCATCGGGCAACAGGTCATGGGCGCGCAGCCAGTCGCCCAGCATCCGCGCCGACGACCGCCCCCGGCCATTGAGCGGGCGGGCGCGGTCGTCGAGGGCGGGGTCGCTCCAGTCCGACTTGGCGTGCCGCATCAGGATCAGCCGTTTCATCGAAACGCCCGCATGTGAAAGGCGGATTGCGCCTCGACGCGGCCGTATCCCCGCCCGACCGGACAGGCGCGGCGCACCGCGCAGCCGCGCGTCATGCAGTCGTTGCCGGTGCGGTCGAGATCGGCCTTGCAGCCGGCCACGTCATAGCTGCCGCCGGCAAAGGCATCGACCGGGCAGGCGGTCAGGCAGGGCTTTTCCGTGCAACTGTCGCACGGGCTGGGCGAGGGCGGCGGCGCCTCGATCCGTTCCGCCAGCCCCAGCGCCCCGCGATAAGAGAGCCACAACCCCGCCTCGTCATGCACGAACATCCCCACCGGCGACGGATGCGCCCGCCCGCTGGCCACCGCCCAGCGGGTAAAGGGCTGGTAGGGCGGCCCGCCGAAGGGAAAGAAGGCCCGCACGCCCAGATCGGCGGCCAGCGCGCCGACGACCCGCGCCGACCAGCGGTTCAGCGGATCGGGCTGGCCGTCGCCGTATTCGGGCGCGGCGGTGAAGGCGTCCCAGAAACCGGGCTCCCTGGGGCCGAGCAGCACCAGCGACGCCACGCCATCGGGCAGGTCGTCGTTAACCACGCCCATCACGGCAAGCTGGCGCCGGGCGGCGGCGCGGGTAATCGCCGGCAGCATCATCCGGCCCGGATCAGCGAGCCGGCGCCGTGCTCGGTAAAGAGTTCCAGCAGCACGGCGTTGGGGGCGCGCCCGTCGATGATCACCACCGCGCGCACGCCCCCTTCGAGCGCCGCGAGCGCGGTTTCGGTCTTGGGGATCATGCCGCCGGCGATCACGCCGTCGCGGATCATGGCGTGGATCGTACTCGATGAAAGCTCGGTCAGGAGGCGCCCCTCGGCATCCTTGACGCCCTCGACATCGGTGAGCAGCAAGAGCCGGTCGGCCTTGAGCGCCGCCGCCACCGCCCCGGCGGCGGTGTCGCCGTTGATGTTGTAGGTCTCGCCCCCCCGCCCCGCGCCCAGCGGCGCGATGACCGGGATGGCGTCGTCGGCGAAAAGCGTGCGCAGGATCGCGGGGTCGACCTGCGAGGGCTCGCCCACCAGCCCCAGCGCCGGGTCGGCGGGATCGCAGGTGATCAGGTTGGCATCCTTGCCCGACAGCCCCACCGCGCGCCCGCCCTGGCGGTTGATGGCCTGCACGATGCGCTTGTTGACGCGCCCCGACAGCACCATCTCGACCACTTCCATCGTGGCCTCGTCGGTCACGCGCTTGCCGCCGACGAAATCGGATTTGATCTGCAGGCGATCGAGCATCTCGTTGATCATCGGCCCGCCGCCATGAACGATCACCGGGTTGACGCCGACCTGGCGCATCAGCACGACGTCGCGGGCAAAGCTCTCCATGCCCGCATCGCTGCCCATGGCGTGCCCGCCGAGCTTGATCACGACGATGGCGCCGTCATAGCGCTGAAGATAGGGCAGCGCCTCGCTCAGCGTGCGCGCGGTGGCGATCCAGTCGCGGTTCATCTCTCTGGTCTTCATCCCTGCTCCCTCGCTGGGATATGCTTATCCCCGCTAA
>CAZNMK010000413.1:0-2923 GCA_964574045.1 uncultured Roseovarius sp.
CGTGCAGGCGGATCGCCGGTTTCGGCAGGTCGGACCAGTCCATCGCGTCCAGCCGTTCGGCCACCGCGAGCATGCCGTAGAGCGGCGCCTCGAAGGCGCCGGCGAGTTCGCCGGTGACCATGATCGCGTCATACCCGTTGTGGCGGAAGATCGGCCAGGAGGCGCGTTCTTGGGCGATGTCGATCACGTCGCCCAGCTCGACCACGCCGCGCCCGCCGGGCAGGGCGTTCGCGGGCACCGGCGTCGACAGGGTCGCGGCATCCATCACGCGCTCGGATTTCGGCCGCTCGACCGCGATCGGGATCGGCCGCCGCCCCTCGCCGCGATGCGAATAGCCCACCGTGCTCGAGCCGTTCAGCAGCCGCAGGGTCTGCAGCACGTCGGCCTCCTCGACGCGGAAGAAGTCGAGGTCGGCCGGGCGCAGCTCGGCGCGCAGGCGGCGGGCGCGGGTGCCGTAGCTGTCATCGACGTCGACCACGAAATCGACCGCCTCGAAGGCCGCGCGCACGCGCTCGGCCACGGCGCGGCTCGTGGCGGGGTCGGGGCCGTAGATCTCTGCCAGCAGCGTGGCGATGACCGGCGGGCCGGGGGGCGGCTCGACCACCTTCACCACGGTGCCGTCGGGCATCGGCAGCCTGGCCAGCCGCTGGCGCAGATCGAGCGCGATGTCGTGGCTGGTGCGCTCGCGCGCGTCCTTGGGTTGCAGGTTGAGCTGCGCGTCGCCCTGTTCGGGCGCGGCGCGCAGGTAGTAATGCCGCACCAGCCCGTTGAAGTTGAAGGCCGCGGCGGTGCCCGCGTGGGTCTGGGCCGAGACCACCTCGGGCAGGCCCATCGCGGCGCGGGCGGCGTCCTGCAGCGCGGCGTCGGTGGCCTCGACGCTGGCGCCCTCGGGCAGGTCGATGACGATGGCAAGCTCGGACTTGTTGTCGAAGGGCAGGAGCTTGACCGCCACATCCTTGGTGTAAAGCAGCCCCAGCGAGCCGAAGGAGAGGACCACGCTCAGTGCCAGGAAGAGCGCGCTGCGGCCCTTGCCCTTCAGTACCGGCCGGGCGATGGCGGCATAGACGCGCCCCAGCCGCCCGCCGGGAAAGCCGCCCCCCGCGCCGTGATCGAGCCGCGCGCGCCCGGCGATCCGGAGCATCAACCAGGGCGTGATCATCACCGCCACGAAGAACGAGAATATCATCGCCGCCGAGGCGTTGGCGGGAATGGGGCTCATGTAGGGGCCCATCAGCCCCGACACGAAGAGCATCGGCAGAAGCGCCACCACCACGGTGAGCGTCGCGACGATGGTGGGGTTTCCGACCTCGGCCACGGCCTCGACCGCCGCCCTGAGGCGCGGCTTTTTCGGGTCGAGGCCCCAGTGCCGCGCGATGTTCTCGATCACCACGATGGCGTCGTCGACGAGGATGCCGATGGAAAAGATCAGCGCGAAGAGCGACACGCGGTTGAGCGTGTAGCCCATGATCCAGGCAGCAAAGAGCGTCAGCAGGATCGTCACCGGGATCACCACCGCGACGACCAGCGCCTCGCGCCAGCCGATCGCCAGCCACACCAGCGCGACGATGGAAACCGTGGCGAGGCCGAGGTGAAAGAGCAGCTCGTTGGCCTTCTCGTTGGCGGTCTCGCCATAGTCGCGGGTGACCTCGATACTCACGCTGTCGGGAATGAGGCCGTCCTTCATCTCGTCGACGCGGTGCAGGATTTCCTCGGCCACCACCACTGCGTTGGCGCCGGCGCGCTTGGCCAGTGCCAGCGTCACGGCGGGGCGGCGGTGGATGGCGCCCGTCCCGTCGCGCGCAAGCGTGGCGACATGGCGCTCGTCGGTGCCGCTGACGAAGCCCACATCGGCCACGTCGCGGACATAGACGGTGCGCCCGTCGCGCGCGGTCAGTTCCAGGTTGCCGATCTCTTCGGGGCTCGCCAGCGTCTTGCCGATGATGAGGTCGATCTGCTGACCGCCGTCGCGCAGGTCGCCCGCGGGGGCGGCGCTGTTGGCGCCGCCGACCTTGCCGGCAAGCTGTTGCAGCGTGATGCCGTAAAGCGCCAGCCGCGCGGGGTCGGGGGCCACGCGCAGCACCTCGTCCTCGGCCCCGATGAGGTAGCTCAGCCCCACATCCTCGATCCGCGCCAGCCGCACCTCGACCTCGCGCGCGATGCGGGTGAGATCGGCTGCACCCAGCGCGGCGTTGCCCGGGGCCGGGCTGAACGTCAGCGTGACGATGGCCACGTCGTCGATGCCGCGCCCGACGATCAGCGGCTCCGGGATGCCCACCGGGATACGGTCGATGTTGGCGCGGATCTTCTCGTGCACCCGCAGGATCGCGGTGTCGGCGGGCACGCCGACCTCGAACCGCGCCGTCACCATCGCGCCGTCGTCGCGGGTCTCGGAATAGACGTGCTCGACCGCGTCGATGCCCTTGACGATAGTCTCCAGAGGCTCGGTCACCAGCTTGACCGCGTCCTCGGCCCTCAGCCCGTCGGCGCGCACATGGATGTCGACCATCGGCACTGAGATCTGCGGCTCTTCCTCGCGCGGCAGCGCGATCAGGGCGAGAAAGCCCACCGCCAGCGCCGCGATCAGGATGAGCGGGGTCAGGGGCGAGGCGATGAAGCTCTGCGTCAGGTGCCCCGCCAGCCCCAGCGGTGTGGGGCGCGCGCCGCCCTCGTTACTCATCGGGCGTCACCACCACCTCGCCGGGGACCAGCCCCGACAGGATCTCCCGCATCGACCGGCCGTCGTGTTCCAGCCTGGCGCCGGGGACCACCGCGCGGCGCAGCGGCCCGGCCGGGGCGCGCACGGCGACGAAATCGAGGCCGCCCTCGCGTTCGAGCGCGGCCTCGGGCACCAGGAGCGCCTCGCGCGTTCCCACCGGCAGGCGCACCGGCAGGCGGCGGCCGACGAAGCGCGGGTCGAGCCCCT
>CAZNMK010000414.1:0-2901 GCA_964574045.1 uncultured Roseovarius sp.
ACCCTCGATCGTGACGATGTCGCGTCCTGCGGCCCGGTCGGCCCCGAGCAGGCAGGACTTGGTGGGCTTGCCGTTCATGGCCACGATGCAGCTGCCGCATTCGCCGTTGTCGCAGGCCTTTTTCGCCCCGGTCAGGCGAAGGTCCTCGCGCAACACATCCAGCAGCGTCTTGCCATCCGCATCCATCTGGCGGATTTCACCGTTCACTGTAATCGTCAGCGGGGAAGACACATCTTTGGCCACGGAACGCTCCAGCCTGTTTTATAAGCAAATGATTACTTACTAATAACCGCCTGTCAACGGAATTTAGGCCTTGACCTGAATCGCCATATTTGTAAGTGAATAGTTACTTGTGGAGGTGGATTCCATGTTCGACACGCACTCGAAGCCAGCAAAGCAGGCCGAATCGGCGGCCGGTGAGCGGGTCACGTCCGTGACCCACTGGACCGACCGGCTGTTTTCGTTCCGCATCGAGCGGCCGCGCAGCTTTCGTTTCCGGTCGGGCGAGTTCGTGATGATTGGCCTGCAAGGCGACAACGGCAAGCCCCTGCTGCGGGCCTATTCGGTGGCCAGCCCGTCCTGGGACGAGGAGCTGGAGTTCTACTCCATAAAGGTTCCCGACGGACCGCTGACCTCGCGGTTGCAGCTCATCGAGCCGGGAGATCGTGTCATCCTGCGCCCCAAGCCCACGGGCACGCTCGTGCTCGATGCGCTGTTGCCCGGCAAGCGCTTGTATATGTTCGCGACCGGCACCGGCATCGCGCCGTTTGCCTCGCTGATCCGCGATCCGGAGACCTATGCCAAGTTCGACGACGTGATCCTGACCCATACCTGCCGCACCGCTGCCGAACTGGCCTATGGGGAGGCCTTGGTGGAAGGGCTGAGAGACGACCCTCTTATCGGCGAAGAGGCTTCCGCCAAGCTGACTCACTACACCACCGTCACGCAAGAAGACCATCCGCGGCGCGGCCGCATCACCGAACGCCTCGGGTCCGGCGCGCTGTTCAGCGATCTTGGCATCGCGCCGATGGATCCTGCAACCGATCGCGCGATGATCTGCGGCTCGATGGGGCTGAACGCCGATCTCAAGAACCAGTTGAATGCTCTTGGCCTGACGGAAGGCGCCAATAGCAGGCCTGCGGAATACGTCCTTGAAAAGGCCTTTGTCGGCTGAGGGGCGCAGCGGATGACATCATGGCGTCGTGGACGGATCGTCGACGGCAAGCCCGCGGACCGCATTGCGCCTTGCCGGCGGATTGCTCATGCGAGGACGAAGACATGCTGGCGAACCGTTCGGATGTGTGCGCCAATCGCGGTGTATGCGAGCCGGAACGCCCCGAAGATGCGATCGGTCCGGGGCGGTTTCGGCGTCTCTCGGAAAACCCGGCCGGAGGATAGATCATGGGCGCACGGATCGAATACCGCGAAACCAACCCGCAAGCCGTCAGGGCGTTGCTTGCCCTGAACGAGTATTCCGATCGCTGCAGCGTGGATGCGCGGCTTCGGCGGCTCATCGAGGTTCTGGTGTCGCGAATCAACGGATGCTCCTACTGCATCGCCGTGCATACACACCAGGCCACGACGCTTGGCGAAGACAGATCGCGCGTCGAGGATCTGGCGAACTGGCGGGAGTCCGGCAGGTTTTCGGAAATGGAGCGTGCGGTCTTCGATTGGGCGGAACGCGTAACGCTTGTCTCTGCGCGCGATGCCGCGCTCGATCACCGGCCGCTTCTTTCCCGGTATTTCTCGGATACGGAAATCGTCGACCTGACCTTCATCGTGCTTGCCATGAATGCCTGGAATCGTCTGGCAATAGCATTCGACCGGCGACAGGAGGCCTAGGCGGCGTCTTCATTCAGGCGAGCCACGTCTTCGCGCATGCGAGGGCAAAGAAGGCATGGAAGGACGCGACGGTCCTTTCGCAACGCAGGGCGATGCGACGGAAGCGTTCGATCCTGTTGTAGAAACACTCGACCAGGTGGCGCCCCTATGGAGCGCCCGGTCGCCGTGCGGCCACGGTCGCCCTTCTTTCCGGGAACCAGGGGTTCGATGCGCGCGCACTGCGCGTCTGTCAGGGTTCTTCCGCTCAAGATCGCCTCCGTTTTCGATCTTGAATCGGGAACCTGCCAAGAAGGGGAATCCCTCAAATGAAGACGCCGCCTGGTCGCAACGCGCCAGCCTCCAGAGCGCCGCGATTCCTCCTGGCAAGCTGCGTCGCGGTACTCATGTCCTTGAGCGCGCCACCGCATCCCTTGCGGCGACGTACCCGAAAGTGATCGCCGGGCCGATATTGATGCCGGGCCCGGGATATGTCCCGCCCATGACCGATTGCATGTCATTGCCGCAAGCGTAGAGGCCCGGTATCGGCCGCCCCTCGCCATCTTGAACCCGGGCCTTTTCATCCGTCGCCAGCCCGGTCGCCGCACCGATGTCGCCCGGCCACAGCCTTACGGCATAGAACGGGGCCTTCCCGATCTGGCCCAACGTCGGGTTGGGTCCATGACGCGGGTCGCCGTTGTGGCGTTCATAGACGGTTTCGCCCCGCCGGAATTCCAGATCCCGACCTGTCTGGGCATAGCGGTTCATTCTCGCGATCGTTGCCCTGAGCCCGTCGCTATCGATATCGAGAGCGCCCGCCAGCGTATCGAGGGACCGGGCTTCGGTCAGATACCCGACGCGTTTCAGCGCCCTGGCCCCGATCCCGCCGGGACGGACCATGCCAAGGCCGTATTTCCTCAGGCCGTTCGAATCCGTCACGAGAAAGGCCGGGACAGCGTTCGTCGCGATCTGAGCCATGGCGAATTCGTGGTAGGAGCGGCTTTCGTTGGCAAAGCGCCTGCCATCGGCGCCGACGGCGATTGTCCCGGGTTTGGATCGATCGAAAACGAAGTGCGGGAACAC
>CAZNMK010000415.1:0-2892 GCA_964574045.1 uncultured Roseovarius sp.
GTGCGCGGCCGTCGCCGCGGCCACGAGGGCCGCGAACAGGCGCCGCTGGCGGCGGGCATAGAACAGGTGTTCGGGATGCCACTGCACGCCCAGCGCAAAAGGCTCGCGCACCCGCTCGATGGCCTGCACCATGCCGCCGGGGTCGCGCGCCGCCACGCGCAGCCCGCGTCCCAGCCTTTCGACCGCCTGGCTGTGCAGGGCGTTGACGCGCATGCGCGCCTCGCCCGCAATGGCGGCGAGCCGGGTTCCGGGTTCGATCAGAACATCCTTGCGCGGCAGGACGGAGCGGTGGCGGCGGCTGTCGCGATAGACGTCATAGGCATCCTGATGCAGCGTGCCGCCAAGGGCCACGTTCAGCATCTGGCTGCCCCGGCAGATGCCCAGCACAGGCTTGCCGGCCTCGAAACACGCCGCCACGATCGCGCGCTCCATCTCGTCGCGCGCGGGGTCGAGCCGGGCCGAGGCGACCAGATGCCCGCCGTAGAGGTCGGGCGAGATGTCGTCGCCGCCGCCGATGATCACCCCGTCGATCTGCCCCATGTCGACCTTGCGGTTCCGGTCCCAGCGCACCGCCCGCCCCCCCGCGAGCCACAGGTTGAGCGCCATGAGCGGAAAGACGCGCCAGCCGGAACGCCGCGAAACCGTCACCGCGATCACCGGGCGGGTCATGCACCGGCCTTTCCGGCATCGGCCAGCCCGTGCTGGCGCAGGATCGCGCCGCATCGCCTGGCCCATTGGCCCCGGGACAGCGTCACCCCGGCGTGGGCTGCGCGCCAGTCCCGCGCCAGCGCGCGCAGCGCGTCCCGATCCGCCGCCACGCGCTCGACCGTGCGCCAGCGGCGCCATTCGCTGTCGAGCGTCCAGCCCGCCTCGTCGATCCGGCTGTCCGGCAGGCGGAAATGAAAGGCGGGCCGGGCCGAGGTCGCGCCGGTCAGCGCCGGCCCTATGCGCGCGGGATCGAGCCAGGCGAAGACCGGCAGCATGTCGAGCCCGTGATTGCGCGACGGCACCTCCTGCGCGTAGGCGTCGATGACATGGCGCAGATCGGCCCGCGCCCCCAGCACCGCCAGCCGCTCCACCAGCCGCGTCGGGTATGGCGCGGCAAAGGGCAGCACCCGGCGGGTCTGGTCGATCGGGTTGGCCGCGCGCAGCCAGTCCTCGATCACGGCATAGGCCAGCAGCGGCGGAACCACGGCGCCGGCCTCTTCGGCGGCGATCTCGACATTGAGATGCACCCCGAACCCGAAAAAGAGCCCGCCGCCGCTGCCCACCGCGCCGGCGCGGCGCAACTCCTCGCGCAGGTCGTCGAGCGCGATCAGCCCGTCGCGGTCCAGCGGTTCGGTCACGATCTCGACCGGCACCACCTCGCGCCCCAGCGTCAGCGCCGCGTCGCGCAGGGCCGATTTCTCGGCGTGCCGCAAGGCGGTGTCGAGATAGACCTCGAGCGTGCCGATCCGCGTGTCCTCGACCCGCCAGATCGCCTCGTCGACCTGGCGCGAGGTGCCGCCCAGGTGCCGGGCGCAGAGCGCGGCGCAGGCGGCCTCGTCGAGCCCGCCCAGCTCGATCTCGACCCCGGTCAGGCGCGGCCGCCCCCGTGCATTGAGGGGGACAGGCAGCGGCGCGAAGGGTCCGGGCGTCACGGCGCCGGCGCGGCCCCGCCCTGGCGCCGGGCGTTGCGGGCGCGCTCGCTGGCCGACTTGAGCTGGCCGCAGGCGGCCATGATGTCCTCGCCGCGCGGCGTGCGGATCGGGCTTGCGTAGCCGGCCTTGTGGACGATGTCGGCGAACCGCTCGATCCGCTCCCAGTCCGAGCGCCGGTAGGGCGCGCCGGGCCATTCGTTGAACGGGATGAGGTTGATCTTGGCCGGGATGCCGCGGATGAGCTGCACCAGCCGGCGGGCGTCGGCGTCGCTGTCGTTGACGTCCTTGAGCATCACGTACTCGAAGGTAATGCGTTCGGAATTGGAAAGCCGCGGATACTCGCGCAGGGCATCGAGCAGCGCGGCGAGATTCCATTTCCTGTTGATCGGCACCAGACGGTCGCGGACCTCGTCGGTGGTGGCGTGAAAGCTCACCGCCAGCATGCAGCCGATCTCTTCGGCCGTCCTGGCGATCTCGGGCACCACTCCGCTGGTCGACAGCGTGATCCGCCGCCGGCTGAGGCTGATGCCCTCGCCGTCCATCGCGATTTGCATCGCGTCGCGGACGTTGTCGAAATTGTAAAGCGGCTCGCCCATGCCCATCAGCACGATGTTGCTGAGCAGGCGGGGCCGCTCGGCCCCCCCCCCCCCCCCGCGCCGCCCCACAATCAAAACGTCGCGCCCCCCAAATATGTGGCGCACGAGAACCGCCGCGGGTAAGTTGCGCACCAGCTTCTGCGTGCCGGTGTGGCAGAACGAACAGGTCAGCGTACAGCCGACCTGGGACGAGATGCAAAGCGTGCCGCGATCTGCTTCGGGGATGTAGACGACCTCGACCTCGTGCCCGCCGTCGATGCGCACGAGGTATTTGCGGGTGCCGTCGGCGCTGAGCTGACGGTCGACCAGTTCGGGAATTTCGATGACGAAATTCTCCGCCAGCCCGGCGCGGTAGGCCTTGGAAAGGTTGGTCATGGCGGCGAAATCGCGCACCCCCCACCAGTAGAGCCACTGCCAGATCTGGGCCGCCCGCATCCTCGCCTGCCTTTCCGGCGTGCCATGCGCAATGAGCGCCGCGCGCAGCCCCTCGCGCGTGAGCCCGACCAGGTTCGCCGGCCCCTCGCGCGGCTTGCGGGGAATGGTCAGCACATCCTGGGTAATGGGCGCGGCATCGGTCATCGCGGGCGGTCCTTCGGTCGGATGGGGGTTCATATAGGATGTGGGAGGCGATTCCAAAGGGTTTCGGGGGGGGGGGA
>CAZNMK010000416.1:0-2891 GCA_964574045.1 uncultured Roseovarius sp.
TCGTCGCCGATCGGCACGTCGACGATCGACTTGGTGCGCTTGACGGTGTCGCCTTCCTTGATCTCGCGGTCGGAGCCGAAGATCACGACGCCGACGTTGTCGGTCTCGAGGTTCAGCGCCATGCCCATGACGCTGCCGGGGAATTCCACCAGCTCGCCCGCCTGAACGTTGTCGAGACCGTGGACCCGCGCGATACCGTCGCCGACAGACAGAACCCGGCCGACTTCGGCGACCTCGGCGTCTTTGCCGTAGTTCTTTATCTGGTCCTTCAGGATCGCAGAAATCTCTGCAGCTTGGATACCCATTTATCCGACCTCTTTCATTGCGTTCTGTAGGGAATTGAGGCGCGAGCGGATCGAGGTGTCGATCATCTTCGAGCCGACCTTGACGACAAGACCGCCGATGAGACTTTCATCGACGGTCGCATTGATGTTCACATCCTTGCCGACGCTGGCCTTGAGCGTGGCGGCGAGCTTTTCCGCCTGGGCCTCGGTCAGGGCCTTTGCGCTGATCACATCGGCGGTGACCTCGCCCTTGTGCTCGGCGATCATCCCGCGCAGCCGCTCCAGCAGCTGCGGCAGGACGAAGAGGCGGCGCTTGTCGGCCATGACCGCCAGGCCGTTGCGCAGAACCTCGATAAGATCCATCTTTTCGGCGATGGCGGTAATGCCGGCCTTGAGGTCGCCGCGCGACAGGATCGGACTGGCGACGAAACCGCGGAACTCGTCGCTGCCATCGAGCGCCGCAGCGAGATCGGCGATGTTGGCTTCCAGCTTTTCGAGAGTCCCGTCTTCCTGCGAAATCTCGAACACGGCGGTGGCATAGCGCTCGGCGATGCCGGATGAGATCGAAGCTGGTTCGGACACGTCCACCCTTCCGATTTCTGGCCCCGGTTCACGAAAACGACGGCAATGAATTGCCGTCCTCCGGGGGCGTTGAGACACGATGCCACGTCGGTTACACCGAAATTCGGCTGGGGTGTAGCAGAGCCTTACCCACCTAGCAAGCCGGTTGAAAAAGATTGTATACCATCGAATACGATGCCATTTCAAAGGCTTGCCATTCCTGCGACCGTTTGCATCGATCGGCTGCCGCAAAAACTTCGTCGCCGGCGGGCGGAATTTGCGATTCCTCGCCGCGCGCCACGCCCGATGATGGCGCTAACGGCCCCGAACGCCGCCGCCCGGCCTATACCGGCTTTGCCTCGGGCTTGGGCTTGAGCACCTCGAGCGGCTTGCGCACCGTGGCACGCAGCCCGGTGCCGGTCGGCGCGTGCACGCGCTTGGAGGCCAGCACCATCAGCACCCCGCCTGCCACCACCACCGACAGCCGCCCGCCCAGGCGTTCCCACATGCCCGCGGTCTTGCGCCAGAAGCGACGCTCGGACGGCGGCTGAAACAGTGTCGTGGCGTGGCGCTCGGGCAGAAAGCCGTGCTCCTTCAATTGGCTTTCCAGCTGGCTCTGGCTGTAGGGGCGGCCGAACCCGAACGGGGTGCGGTCGCTGCGCGACCACAGCCCGGCGCGGTTGGCAACGATGAACAGCGCCGTCCCCCCCGGCCCCAGCACCCGCCAGCATTCCTCCAGCAGGGTACCCGGCCGGTCCGAGGTTTCCAGCCCGTGCACCACCAGCAGCTTGTCGACATGGCCGGTCTCGAGAGGCCAGCGCGTTTCCTCGCACAGAACCGAGACATTGGCCATCCCCTGCGGCCAGCGGATCACCCCCTGCGGCGCCGGCATGCAGGCGATGACCCGCCGGGCATCGGCCAGGTAGGGACGCAGAAACGGCACGGCAAAGCCATAGCCGCACACCGTCTGGCCCTTGGCCTCGGGCCAGAATTCCAGGACTTCGGCGCGCACGATCTTCTGCGCCGCCTGCCCCAGCGGGCTGCGGTAGTAGAAATTCCGCAGGTCCTGTACGTCGAGATGCATTGCAGCCACCGTCCCGATCCGTCACTCTCGACCCTAGCAGCAACCGGCAAATGGGAAAACACCATGACATTGCAGGTCGAAACCGTACCATGTCTCGACGACAATTACGCCTATCTCGCCCATGACTTCGGCAGCGGCGAAACCGCCGTGGTCGACGTGCCCGAGGCGGCGCCGATCCTGGCCGCGCTCGACGCCCGCGGCTGGCGGGCGACGCAGGTCCTGCTGACCCACCACCACGCCGACCATGTGCAGGGGCTCGACGAGCTGCTGGCCAGCCACGACGCCCGCGTCACCGGCGCCGCGGCCGACGCCCGCCGCCTGCCGCCGCTCGACCTGGCGGTCGGCGAGGGCGACAGCGTCGCCATCGGCGCCGAGGCGGGAACGGTGATCGAGGTGCCGGGGCACACGCTGGGCCACATCGCCTTTCACTTTCCGCAAAGCGGCGTCGCCTTTACCGCCGACAGCCTGATGGCGCTGGGTTGCGGGCGGGTGTTCGAGGGCACGATGGCGCAGATGTGGCAGAGCCTGCAAAAGCTCGCGGCGCTGCCGCCCGACACGCTGATCTGTTCGGGCCACGAATACACCATGGCCAACGCCCGCTTCGCCCTGACCATTGATCCCGGCAACGCCGCGCTTATATCCCGTGCAGAAGCGGTCGAGGCCGCCCGCGCCAAGGCGCAGCCGACGGTTCCCTCGACCTTGTCCGAAGAACTGGCAACCAACCCGTTCCTGCGCGCCGCCGACCCGGGCGTGCAGGCGAACCTGGGCATGAGCGGGGCCGACCCGGCCGAGGTCTTTGCGGAAATCCGCAGCCGCAAGGACAGGTTCTGATCCGCGCCCGCAGACCCGGGCAACAGATGCATAACCTCAATAACCCCGGGAAATGTGATCGCGGATCGGCAAAAAAAACTTGAAGCAACGGCCGGATCGACCAAACTTTAATTCCGAGAGGCCATGATGCC
>CAZNMK010000417.1:0-2883 GCA_964574045.1 uncultured Roseovarius sp.
CGTCGAAGCGCTTCAGCGCCTCGCGCATGTCGCCCTTGCCCAGATAGACCCAGGCGGCAATCAGCCCGTCCGCGAGCGGGCCGATGCCGTGCTCGCGCCCGATCCGGTCAAGCACGGCGTCATAATCGCCACGCTTCACCTCGTCGGCCAGGAGCGTCATGAAGGCGACCTGGCTGAGCAGCTCGTCTTCCTCGATCTTGCGCGCGATCGGCAGCGCCCGGTCGATCCGGCCCAGCGAAACCTGCGCCACGACCGCGCTTTCGAGGATGGCCGGGTTCGACGAGTCCTCGGTCAGCGCCTTGGTGAAATACTCCGCCGCGGCGACGTAATCCTTGTTCAGGCTGGCATGGCGGGCGGCGAGGTAGGCACCCACCGCCTCGTCGGCGCGGACGGGTGGCGCGGCCGTCTGCGACAGGGCCGCAGCGAACAGGAGGACCGGAAGGGATGCGCGTTTCAGGGAGATGAGAACTGCCTCTTGGTGTTGTTGTCGGCCGCAGGGTAGACCGCGCCGCCGGGCAGCGCAATCGGGAGCCGCGACGTCGCCGGCGTCACATGTTGGGATAGTTCGGCCCGTCGCCGCCCTGGGGCGTGGTCCAAGTGATATTCTGTGCGGGATCCTTGATGTCGCAGGTCTTGCAGTGCACGCAGTTCTGAAAGTTGATGACGAATTCGGGCTTGCCGTCCTTTTCCACGAACTCGTAGACCCCGGCCGGGCAGTAGCGCGCCGAGGGGCCGGCGTATCTGGCCAGGTTGACCTCGACCGGTACCTTCGGGTCCTTGAGCCGCAGGTGGCAGGGCTGGCTTTCCTCGTGGTTGGTCATGGAAAAGCTGACATTGGTCAGCCGGTCGAAGCTGAGCGTGCCGTCGGGCCTCGGGTACTCGATCGGCTTGTGCCGGTCGGCCGGTTCGGTCGCCTCGGCGTCGGTCTTGCCGTGACGCAGGGTGCCGAACAGCGAGAACCCGGCGGTGTTGGTCCACATGTCGAGCCCGCCCAGCGCCAGGCTGGCGGTCAGACCCCATTTCGACCACATCGGCTTGACGTTGCGCACCCGCCTCAGGTCCTTGCCGATCGGCCCCTCGCGCACGTCGCGTTCGTAATCGTTCAGCTCGTCGCCCGCCCGGCCCGCCGCGATGGCGGCGTGCGCGGCCTCGGCCGCGGCCTTGCCCGACAGCATGGCGTTGTGGTTTCCCTTGATGCGGGGCACGTTGACCATCCCCGCCGAACAGCCCAGCAGCGCCGCCCCCGGCATCGTCATTTTCGGCAGCGACTGCCAGCCGCCCTCGGAAATGGCGCGCGCGCCGTAGGCGACGCGCTTGCCTCCCTTCAGCAGGTCCGCGACCATCGGGTGATGCTTGAAGCGCTGGAATTCCATGTAGGGAAAGAGATAGGGGTTGGCATAGTTCAGGTGCACCACGAAACCGACATAGACCTGATTGTTCTCGAGGTGATAGATGAACGACCCGCCGCCGGCGTTCTTGCCCAGCGGCCAGCCCATCGTGTGGGTGACGCTGCCGGGGCGGTGCCTGTCGGGGTCGATTTCCCAGATTTCCTTCATGCCGAGGCCGTATTTCTGCGGCTCGTGCCCGGCGGCCAGGTCGTATTTCGCAATGAGCTGCTTCGACAGCGACCCGCGCACCCCCTCGCCGAGAAAGACGTATCTGCCGTGCAGCTCCATCCCCGGCTCGTAGTTGGGGCCCGGCGTGCCGTCGGGGTTGCGGCCGAACTCGCCCGCGACGACGCCCTTTACCTCGCCCGCCTCGCCGTAAACGATCTCGGAGCACGCCATGCCGGGGAATATCTCGACCCCCAGCGCCTCGGCCTGCTCGGCCATCCAGCGGCAGACATTGCCCATCGAGACGATGTAGTTGCCGTGGTTCGACATCAGCGGCGGCATCGGCCAGTTGGGCACGCGGATGCCGCCGCCCGCGCCCAGCATGTAGAACCTGTCGGAGGTAACGGGCGTGTTGAGCGGCGCGCCCTTTTCCTTCCAGTCGGGGATCAGCGCATCGAGCCCCGAGGGGTCGAGCACGGCGCCCGAAAGGATATGCGCGCCGACCTCGGACCCCTTCTCCAGAACCACCACGGCGCGGTCGGGATCGAGCTGCTTGAGCCGGATCGCGGCGGCAAGCCCCGCCGGCCCCGCGCCGACGATGACGACGTCGTATTCCATGGCTTCGCGTTCGATCTCGGACATCTTGCGCTTTCCCTTTCCGGCATGGCGGCAACCGCCTGGCTGACTTCCGCACGTGGTTATCGCTTCGCCAAGCCCCGCGTCAATCGCATCCCGACGCCAAAACCGGCCGGGAACGGCAATTTGCCGCGTTTCCGGGGTCTCGCAGCCCGGCGCCGGCGCATCCGCTCTTGCAATGCGCGCCCCGCTCGGGGCAGATTGCGGCCGAAAGCAGTACGCAATCAGGGGCCGGGGCCGCATCGCGCGGCCCCGTTATCGCGAAGGGGCATCCCGGATGGAAAAAATCCCGATGACACGCCAGGGCTATGCCTCCGTCGAGGCCGAGCTGAAACAGCTCAAGTCGGTCGAGCGCCCGGCCATCATCAACGCGATTGCGGAGGCCCGCGAGCACGGCGACCTGAGCGAGAACGCCGAATACCATTCCGCCAAGGAAAGGCAGTCCTTCATCGAGGGGCGGATCAGGGAACTCGAGGGCGTGATCGGCCTGGCCGAGGTCATCGACCCCGCGAAACTGTCGGGTCCGATCAAGTTCGGCGCCACCGTGACGCTGGTCGACGAGGACACCGACGAGGAAAAGACCTGGCAGATCGTCGGCGAATACGAGGCCGACATCGACAAGGGCCTGCTGAACATGAAATCGCCCATCGCGCGCGCGCTGATCGGCAAGGAAGAGGGCGACAGCGTCGAGGTG
>CAZNMK010000418.1:0-2882 GCA_964574045.1 uncultured Roseovarius sp.
CGCTGGGCGGGGTCTTTACGCGCCTGATCGACCGCAACACCACGATCCCGACCAACAAGTCGCAGATCTTCTCGACCGCCGAGGACAACCAGTCGGCGGTGACGATCCGCGTCTTCCAGGGCGAGCGCGAGATGGCCGCGGACAACAAGCTCTTGGGCCAGTTCAACCTCGAGGACATCCCGCCCGCGCCCCGCGGCCTGCCGCAGATCGAGGTCACGTTCGACATCGACGCCAACGGCATCGTTTCGGTCTCGGCCCGCGACAAGGGCACCGGGAAAGAGCAGAAGATCACCATTCAGGCCTCCGGCGGGCTGTCGGACGAGGACATCGACCGCATGGTCAGGGATGCCGAGACCCACGCCGAGGACGACAAGAAGCGGCGCGAGCTGGTCGAGGCCCGCAACCAGGCCGAAAGCCTGATCCATTCGACCGAAAAGTCGATGGAAGAGCACGGTGACAAGGTCGACCCGACTACCATCGAGGCGATCGAACTGTCGGTGGCCGCGCTCAGGGACGACCTCGAGAAGGAGGACGCGAGCGCCGACAAGATCCGCGCCGGCATCCAGAACGTGACCGAGGCCGCGATGAAGCTCGGCGAGGCGATCTACAAGGCCAGTCAGGAAGAGGCCGCCGACGACGAGCCCAAGGCCACCGATGCCGGCCCCGGCGAGGACGACATCGTCGATGCCGACTTCGAGGATCTCGACGACGACAAGCGCGCCTGAACGGCGCGGCGGTCGGCGGGGGCCATCGGCCCCCGTCTGACTCTGCCAAGGGAGATCCGAGATGGCCAAGCGGGACTATTACGAGGTACTCGGCCTTTCCAGGGGCGCGTCGGCCGACGAGATCAAGAAGGCCTACCGCAAGAAGGCCAAGGAGCTTCATCCCGACCGCAACAAGGACAACCCCGACGCCGAAAAGGAATTCAAGGCGGCGGGAGAGGCCTACGACGTGCTCAAGGATCCCGACAGGAAGGCCGCCTATGACCGTTTCGGGCATGCCGCCTTCGAGGGGGGCATGGGCGGCGGCCCGCGCCCGGGCGGCGGCATGGGCGGCGGCCAGGGCGATTTCGCCAGCGCCTTTTCCGACGTTTTCGACGACCTCTTCGGCGATTTCATGGGCGGCGGCCGCGGCACCGGCCGCCAGCGTGCCGCGCGCGGATCGGATCTGCGCTACAACCTGCGCGTAACCCTGGAAGAGGCCTATGCCGGCCTTCGCAAGAGCATCAGCGTGCCCAGCTCGGTGATGTGCGACGCCTGCAAGGGATCGGGCGCCGAAGGGGGCGCCGAACCCACCCCCTGCCCGACCTGTTCGGGGCTCGGAAAGGTGCGCGCGCAGCAGGGTTTCTTTACCGTCGAACGCACCTGCCCCACCTGTTCGGGGCTGGGCCAGATCATCAAGAACCCCTGCAAGGTCTGCCACGGCGCCGGCCGGGTCGAAAAGGACCGCACGCTCAGCGTCAACATCCCCGCGGGCGTCGAGACCGGCACGCGCATCCGCCTGGCGGGCGAGGGCGAGGCCGGCATGCGCGGCGGGCCGGCGGGCGACCTCTACATCTTCGTCGAGGTGGTGCCGCACGAGCTCTTTCAGCGCGAGGACCGCAACCTTTTCTGCCGGGTGCCGGTGGCGGTGACCACGGCGGCGCTCGGCGGCGACATCGAGGTGCCCACCATCGACGGCGGTCGCAGCCGGGTGAAAATCCCCGAAGGGTCGCAATCGGGCCGGCAGATGCGGCTCAGGGGCAAGGGCATGCCGGGGCTGCGCGGCGGCGCCAATGGCGACATGTTCATCGAGCTGGCGGTCGAGACGCCGGTCAACCTGACGGCGCGGCAAAAGGAACTGCTGCGCGAATTCTCGGGCCTGAGCGAGAACAACAACCCCGAAAGCCGCAGCTTCCTGTCGTCGGTCAAGAAATTCTGGGACAGCATGAAAAGCTGACCGGGTGCGGCGCGGTTAACCTTTCGCTAACCGGGGATGCGCCATGCTGGCGGCATGACGCATCACCCCGGCCTTTCCGACAGGGCGCTGCCGCTCTTCGACAGCGACGATTGCCGCCCGGCCGGCGGGGCGGGCGCCGGTGCCGCCCAGCCCTCCTATATCCGCGATCACCGCAAGCGGCTGCGCGACCGCTTTCTTTCCGGCGGCGCCGATGCCCTGCCCGATTACGAGATGCTGGAGCTGGTGCTCTTCCGCGCCATCCCGCGCCGCGACGTCAAGCCGCTGGCGCGGGCGCTCCTGGACGCGTTCGGCGATTTCAGCGGCGTGCTGTCGGCGCCCACGCACCGGCTGGCCGCCATCGACGGCGCGGGCGAGGCGGTGATCTGCGAACTGAAGGTGGTCGAGGCGGCGGCGCACCGCCTGTCGCAGGCCCGTATCCGCCACCGCCAGGTGCTGTCCTCCTGGGACGCGCTGCTGGACTATTGCCGCACCGCCATGGCCCACCGCGCGACCGAACAGTTCCGCGTCTTCTATCTCGACCGCAAGAACACGCTCATCGCCGACGAACAGCAGGCCCAGGGCACGGTCGATCACGTCCCGGTCTACCCGCGCGAGATCGTCAAGCGGGCGCTGCTGCTCGATGCCAGCGCACTCATTCTGGTGCACAACCACCCCTCGGGCGACCCGACGCCCTCGCAGGCCGACATCGCCATGACGTCGCGGGTGGCGGAGGCGGCAGAGGCGCTGGGCATCGTCCTGCACGACCACGTCATCGTCGGCCGCTCGCGCGATCTGAGCTTTCGCGCCGAGGGGCTGTTGTAGAGCGAAAAGAGTTCAGTCGCAGTCAACGTCTGCCCCCTCTTCTCCTCCGGGGGCGTCAACCCCGGATCGCGCCCGACCCCGTCCCGACACGCCGAAGGCGTGCCGCTGGCACGACTCGGCCC
>CAZNMK010000419.1:0-2878 GCA_964574045.1 uncultured Roseovarius sp.
CGGTACCAGTTGGGCAGATGCGCGTAGACGCCGAGATGGCAGACCTGGTTGTCGCGGGCGAACTTATAGGCCCAGGGCAGGCGATCGGGTGCGCGGTCGTTGACGTTCGACAGGTTGTCGAAGGTGACCAGCAGCACCGGCCGGCGCCGGCGCACGAACAGCATCGGATGGCGCGGATCGGCCTCGAGAAACCCGCTGGCGGTGCCGCATGGGCCGATCTCGTCGAGCCACTTCGGCTGTGCCGTCTGTCCGGCCGGCTCCGCCTCGGGGGCGATCTGGCGATCCTTCGCGCTCACCGGCCTACTCGCCCGCCACGGCCCGGTCCTGGCCGGCCTCCCAGCGCACCGAATAGTCGCCCTGCGAGACGTTGCCGATCCGCTCCGCCGTCACGGCATCGGGGCCGCGCTCGACAATGTAGAAGAGGTACCAGCGCCCCTCCATCCCGGCACCGCGAAAGCGCCTGCCGTTCTGCCCGGTATCGGGCGCCGGGCGCGGCCGGTCGGCATTCACGTCCAGCGGCACGGCGGCGCATTGGTGCAGGATGCAGCGGCGGGCGTCCTTCCAGTAGCGCCAGACCAGTTCCGGGCTGAACTGGTAGAACCCGTGCCCGGCCCAGCCGGTGATGCCGTTGATCGACATGAAGATGCCGCCGGGGCGAAGCATGTGAAAGACATTGTCCAGCGCCTGCGGCGCGTTGAAAACATGCTCGAGCGTGCCGCCGTCGATGATCACGTCGAACCGGCCGCGCAGATCGTCGGGCAGCGGCTCGTTCAGGTCGTGCGTCAGGTCGCAATTCTCATAGGCCGAGGCATCGAGCGACTTGGGCTCGGGATAGCCGATCTTGCGCAGAAAGGTCTCGGCGAAACCGTCCTCCTGCTCGTAGCCGGGGATGTCGGGGCTGAGCCCCGCGCGCCGCAGCTGCCGCCTGACATGGCGGCGGAACTTGCCCTTGATCTGGAACTTCTGCCGCCCGAGCATCGCGCAGTCGCGCTTGCCGGCGACAAGGCCGCGCGCGGCGATCAGCTGGCTGGCAAGCTGTGCGTCAATTCCCAAGGTGCCCTCCATCCCTGCCCCGCCTGTGCGGCGCCGCGGGCCCCGGGCCGGGTATCGCGCGGAAGGGTGAATTTCGCGTCAATGGCCGCCAGCCCGCCCGTCGGGCCGGCCCGGTCGATACGCCCAGACGGGGTGTGCCCTGGTTCATGTCCGCGTGCCGCGCTGCTCTCTTTTCTGGATACGGCAGGCCTGCTTGCCCGGTCAACCGCGTTGTCCGCACACGGCCCTTGCGCGGCGCGCTTTCGGCCGCCTGCGTGGCGGTTTTGCCCGCACCGGCGCCGGACGTCAAAGGCCCCGCCGTTTCCGGCGGGGCCCTGTCGCGCGGGATCGAAGAGCGGTCAGTGCACGACCGCGTCGCCCGGCCGTTCGCGGGTGGTGCTGCCCACGCGCTCGCCGATGATCAGCCCCTCGGCGCCGGCGCTCACCGGCACGGTGCTGCCGTCGAGGATGTCGCCCGCCAGGAGCGCCTCAGCCAGCGGATCCTGCAACGCCTTCTGGATCACCCGCTTGAGCGGCCGCGCGCCGTAGACCGGGTCGTAGCCCTCGTCGGCGAGCCATTTGCGCGCCGCGTCGTCCAGCTCCAGCCGGATCTTGCGGGCGGCGAGCCGCTTTTGCAGCCGCGCCATCTGGATATCGACGATACCGTCCATCTGCCCGCGCGTCAGCCGGTCGAAGACCACGATCTCGTCGAGCCGGTTGAGGAACTCGGGCCGGAAATGCGAGCGCACCGCGTCCATCACGTCGCGTTTGGCGGCGGCGGCATCGGCGCCCTCGGGCAGCTGGCTCAGCGCCTGGCTGCCGAGGTTCGAGGTCATCACGATCAGCGTCTGCTTGAAATCGACCCGGTGGCCCTGCCCGTCGGTCAGCACCCCGTCGTCGAGCACCTGCAAGAGCACGTTGAACACCTCCGGATGCGCCTTTTCGACCTCGTCGAACAGCACCACCTGATAGGGCCGCCGGCGCACCGCCTCGGTCAGCACGCCGCCCTCCTCATAGCCGACATAGCCCGGCGGCGCGCCGATGAGGCGCGCGACCGCGTGCTTTTCCATGAACTCGGACATGTCGATGCGCACCATCGCGCTGTCGTCGTCGAAAAGGAACTCGGCCACCGCCTTGGTCAGCTCGGTCTTGCCGACGCCGGTCGGACCCAGGAACAGAAAGCTGCCCAGCGGCCGGTTCTCGTCGTTCAGGCCCGCCCGCGCCCGGCGCACGGCGTTCGCGACCGCCTTGACCGCGGTGTCCTGCCCGATCACCCGGCGGTGCAGGTTCTCCTCCATGCCCAGCAGTTTCTCGCGCTCGCCCTCGAGCATCTTGGCGGTGGGGATGCCGGTCCAGCGCTCGACCACCTGCGCGATCTGCTCGGGGCGCACGGCCTCCTCGACCATCACGCCCTCTTCCTCGGCGCTCTCGGCCTCGGCGAGCTGCTTTTCGAGTTGGGGGATGACTCCGTAGCTCAACTCGCCCGCGCGCGCCAGGTTGCCTTCGCGCTTGGCGTGGTCGAGCTCGATCCGGGCGCGGTCGAGCTGTTCCTTGATGTCACGCGCCGAGGCCAGCTTGTCGCGCTCGGCCTGCCATTGCGCGGTCATCTCGGCGGATTTCTGCTGCAGTTCCGCGAGCTCCTTTTCGAGCCGCTCCAGCCGGTCGCGGCTGGCGGCGTCGTCCTCTTTCTTGAGCGCCTCGGCCTCGATCTGCTTTTGCAGGATTTCGCGGTCGAGCGCGTCGAGTTCCTCGGGCTTGCTGTCCACCTCCATCCGCAGCCGCGACGCCGCCTCGTCGACGAGGTCGATCGCCTTGTCGGGCAGGAAGCGGTCGGTGATGTAGCGGT
>CAZNMK010000420.1:0-2876 GCA_964574045.1 uncultured Roseovarius sp.
CCAGGGCATGCTGGCGGCGGACGAGACCGTGACCGGCGTCGATTACGACGAGGATATCGAAACAGTCGTGGTGCGCACCGCAAGCCGGACCACCTACGAGGAGAAGCTGAAAAAGAAGACCCGCACCAGCGGCTGCGCCGTGGGCACGGTCTTCGGCGACATGATGGAGGGGCTCGACAAGGTCGCGCTGCCGCCCTTGCAGGTGCGCAGCTCGGACCTCTATCGCCTCGCTTCGGTCATCAACCGCACGCCGTCGCTCTATCTCGAGGCGGGCGCGATCCACGGCACGGTGCTGTGCCAGGGCGACCGCCCGCTCGTCTACATGGAGGATGTGGGCCGCCACAACGCCGTCGACAAGATCGCAGGCTGGATGTTCTCCGAACGGGTCGCGGCGGGGGACAAGCTGCTCTACACCACCGGGCGGCTCACGTCCGAGATGGTGATCAAGACCGCGCTCATGGGCATTCCGGCGCTGGCGTCGCGTTCGGGCTTTACCGCCTGGGGGGTCGAGATCGCGCGCCAGGTCGGGCTGACCCTGATCGGGCGGATGCGCGGGCGGCGTTTCGTCTGCCTGTCGGGGGACGAGCGGCTGGTGCGCGACGCCGACCCGGGCAGCATCCCCGAAGAGGACGCGCGCCACCGCCGCAAGAGGGCGCCGGGATGAGCGGCGCCGAACCTTTGGGCGTCATCCTGGCCGGCGGGCGGGCCACGCGGATGGGCGGCGGCGACAAGGGCCTGCTGCCGCTGGGCGAGGGCACGATCCTCGGTCAGGTCGTCGCCCGGCTGGCGCCGCAGGTGGCGGCGATGGCGATCAGCGCCAATGGCGACCCGGCGCGTTTCGCCCGCTTCGGGCTGCCGGTGCTGCCCGATCCGCTGCCCGGTTTTCCGGGGCCGCTGGCGGGTGTGCTGGCCGGCCTCGACTGGGCCGCGGGCAAAGATGCCGAAACCATCGTCACCGTGGCCGCCGACACGCCCTTTTTCCCGCGCGACCTTGTGGCGCGACTGCAGGGCGCGGCCGCCGGGCAGGCGCATCCGCTGGTGCTGGCCGCCACCCCGCGCGGCGAAGGCGAGCGCACCAGATCCATGCGCGGCGGCGGGATGATCAGGCATCCGACCTTCGGCCTCTGGCCGGTGGCGCTGCGCGACGATCTGCGCGCGGCGCTGGGGGACGGGTTGCGCAAGGTGGTGCTGTGGACCGAGCCCCATGGCGGGCGCGAGGCGGTCTTCGACGATCCGGGCGAGCCCTTTTTCAACGTCAACACGCCGGCCGACCTCGATGCCGCGCGGGCGCGGCTGGAGCGGGCGGAATGAGGGTCTTCGGCGTCGCCGGCTGGAAGAACTCGGGCAAGACCGGGCTGATGGAACGGCTGGTGACGGAAATCGCCGGACGCGGCATCGCCGTCTCGACGGTCAAGCACGCGCATGTCGCGTTCGACATCGACCGCGCCGGCAGCGACAGCGACCGCCACCGCCGCGCCGGCGCGCGCGAGGTGCTGATCTCGTCGCCGCGCCGCTATGCCCTGATGCACGAGCTGCGCGGCGAGGCCGAATTGCCCCTGGCGCAACTGCTCGAACGGCTTTCCCCGGTCGACCTGGTGCTGGTCGAGGGCTACAAGCGCGAGCGGCATCCCAAGGTCGAGGCGCACCGCGCCGCCACCGGCCAGCCGCTCATTGCACCGGGCGATCCCAGCGTGCGCGCGGTCGCGAGCGATACCCCGCTCGACCTCGACCGCCCGGTGTTCGACCTGAACGCCACGCGCGAGATCGCCGATTTCATCCTGCGCGAGGTCGGGCTCTGGCCCGCCCCCGGCGGGCAACCGGGCGATTGAACGCGCCCGGCGCCGATGCCATGCTGCACGCGACAGTACCCGAGGAAGGCCTATGACCGAACCAGCAGACCAGCAACAGCCCGGACGCCTGCGCCCGCCGCCCCTGCGCGACGACTGTTTCGCCCTGCCCGCGGGCGTCGACTGGACGCCGGTCGAGACCGCGCTCGCGATGCTGCGCGAGCGGCTGGCGCCGGTCGCCGGGATCGAAGCGCTGCCGCTCGGGCTAGCGCAGGGCCGGGTGCTGGCCGAAAGCGTGATCGCGCGCCGCGCCAACCCGCCGCTGCCCAATTCCGCCGTCGATGGCTACGGGTTCGCCCATGCCGCGCTGGGCGCCGGCGATCAGGTGCTGCCGCTTGTGAATGGGCGCGCGGCGGCGGGCGTGCCTTTTGCCGGGGCCGTGCCCGAGGGCTATGCGCTGCGCATCCTCACCGGCGCGGCGCTGCCCGATGGCGTCGATACCGTGATCCTCGAGGAGGACGTGCGCCTCGGCGACGGTGAGATCGCATTTCGCGGCGGGCTGAAACCCGGTGCCAACACCCGCAAGGCGGGCGAGGACGTCGAGGCGGGGCAAACCGTGCTCCATCCGGGCCGGGTGCTGACGCCGGCCGACCTGGCGCTCTGCTCTGCCGCGGGGGTGGCCGAGCTTTCGGTGCGCACGCCGCTGACCGTGGCGGTGATCTCGACCGGCGACGAGCTGGTCGAGCCGGGCGAGCCCGCCGGCGACGGCCGGATCTACGACGCCAACCGCCCGATGCTGAGCGCGCTCTTGCGCGAATTCGGCTACCGCCCGCTCGATCTCGGCCGCGTGGCCGACGACCGCGCCAGCCTGCGCGCGGCGTTCGACCGCGCCGCCGAAGGGGCCGACGCGATCCTGACCTCGGGCGGCGCGTCGGCGGGCGACGAGGACCACGTCTCGGCCCTTTTGAACGCCGAGGGCGCGATGGCCGAATGGCGCATCGCGCTCAAGCCGGGGCGGCCGCTGGCGCTGGGGGTGTGGAACGGCACGCCGGTCTTCGGCCTGCCCGGCAACCCGGTGGCGGCGATGGT
>CAZNMK010000421.1:0-2873 GCA_964574045.1 uncultured Roseovarius sp.
GGCAGGGGGGCCGCATGGAACGTCTTAAAAACCCGTATCGCGGCCGCGGCCTGCCCGGGGATGTGCTGAACGGCGTGCCCTGGCCCAGCACCGCCGCGGACCGGCCGGCGGATCTGCTGGCGCGCTGCCCCGTGGCGGCCGAGACGCCGCTTGCGCGGCTGGGGGGCTTCGACGCCGAGGTCTGGGCCAAGGACGAGCGCGGGCGCATGGGGCTGGGCAGCTTCAAGGCGCTGGGCGCGGCCTATGTCATCGCCCATGACGCGGTCGCCACCGGGCGGGACGATCTGTCGGCCGCGCTGGCCGGCCGGACCTATGTCGCCGCCAGCGCCGGCAATCACGGCCTGTCGGTCGCGGCGGGGGCGCGGGTTTTCGGCGCGCGCGCGGCGATCTGGCTGGCGGATACGGTGCCCGAGGCATTCGCCGAAAGGCTGCGCGCCAAGGGGGCGCAGGTGGTGCGCGAGGGCGCCGACTACGAGGCCAGCATGGCGGCGGCGGCCCGCGCGGCGGCGGAAAACGGCTGGATACTGCTGTCCGACAGTTCCTGGCCGGGATACGTCGCCATTCCCCACCGGCTGATGGAGGGCTACCTGGCGCTGGCGGCCGAGACCACCCGCCAGATGCCCGCGCCGCCCGACCTGATCGCGCTGCAGGCCGGTGTGGGCGGTCTGGCGGCGGCCGCCGCGGCCTGGTTCCGCCACGCCTGGGGCGATGGACCGCGCATCGTCGTGGTCGAGCCCGAATTCGCCCCGGCGCTGCGGGAGAGCATCCGTGCCGGGCGCCCGGTGACGGCGCCGGGGCCGGTTTCCGCGATGGGGCGGCTCGACTGCAAGGAACCGTCGCTCATTGCGCTCAAGGGGCTGGCGCGCGATGCCGACAGCTTTGCCGCCGTCACCGAGGCCGAGGCGACGGCGGTGCTGCCGGGGCTGGCGGCGCAGGGGATGGCCACGACCCCCTCGGGCGGGGCCGGGGTGGCGGCGCTGGCGGCGATGGGCCTCGATGCCGGGATGCGCGCGCTGTGCGTGATCTCGGAAGAGCCCGAGGCATGATGCGCGGCTTTGCCGAGGCCGAATACCGCGCCCGCGTCGCAGCCGCGCAGACGGGCATGGCGCGCGAGGGGCTGGGGGCGCTCCTGCTGACGACAGAGCCGGAGCTGCGCTATTTCACCGGCTTTCTGACCCGGTTCTGGGAATCGCCCAGCCGGCCCTGGTTCCTGGTTGTGCCCGCCGCCGGCGATCCGGTGGCGGTGATCCCGTCCATCGGCGCGGCGCCGATGGGCCGGACATGGCTGAGCGACATCCGGACATGGCGCGCCCCCGATCCGCGCGACGACGGGGTCAGCCTGTTGGCAGAGGCGCTGCGCGAAACGGGCGGGCCGGTGGGCGTGCCCTCGCATGTCGGGACCCATCTGCGGATGCCGCTGGCGGATTTCGCGCGGCTGAAGGCGGCCTGCGGGCTGGCGTTCGCCGATGATCGCGGCATCGTCGCCGGCCTGCGCGCGGTGAAATCCGAGGCCGAGATCGCCAGAATCGCCGAGACCTGTGCCATCGCCGGGCGCGCATTCGCCCGCGTGGCCGAGATCGCCGCGCCGGGGGTGCCCCTGTCGCGGGTGTTCCGCGATTTCCAGCGGCTGCTGCTGGAAGAGGGCGCCGACTGGGTGCCCTACCTGGCCGGCGGCGCGGGGGCGCGGGGCTATGCCGACGTCATCTCGCCCGCCGACGATACGCCGCTGGCGGCGGGCGACGTGCTGATGCTCGACACCGGCGCCGTGCGCGACGGCTATTTCTGCGACTACGACCGGAATTTCGCCATCGGCCATGCATCGCCGATGCTGGCGGACGCCCATGCGCGGCTGATCGAGGCCACCGAGGCGGGCCTGGCCGCCGCCCGGCCCGGCGCGCGCGCCTGCGACGTCTTTCGGGCGATGGCCGCTGTCACCGGCGCGGGCGAGGGGGCGGGGCGGCTCGGTCACGGGCTGGGGATGCAACTGACCGAGGGGCTCTCGCTGAGCGCGCAGGACGAAACCGTGTTGTGCCCGGGCATGGTGATCGCGCTCGAGCCGGGAATCGTCACCGTGCCCGAACGGATCATGGTGCACGAAGAGAATATCGCTATCGCGGATGCCGGCCCGCGGGCTCTGTCGCCGTTTGCGGGCTCGGATCTGCCGGTCCTTGCCGGCTGAAGGGCGCCAACCGCGAAAAAAAAGGCCGAGCGCTAAGCTCGGCCGAAGTCCAACAGGGAGGTATGATGGCGAAGCGCGGTGCGCCCCGCCGTCATGAACTGGAAATAGACATGCGGACGCAGCCGATCAAGCCAAATCATGCTGCAACTGCATCATGGCCGGTATGTGTTGCATGCATATCGCACCTGTGTCGGACGGGCGGCAGGGCGGGTTTTTCCACCTTTAGGTGTGGGAGTTCTGTCTTTCGATATCCTTGCGGTAGAGAAGGATCTCTTCCTGAACGAAATCGCGGAACGCGGCGATGCGCTTGGCGTGCCGCAGTTCCGAGGGGTAGGCCAGGAACACCGGCACCTCGACCGAACGCACATCGGGCAGGACCTGGACCAGCTGCTCGAAATCGCGGCTCAGGTAGTTGGGCAGCACGCCGATGCCGAGGTCGTGCAGCACCGCCTGCAGGACCCCGAAATAGTTGTTGACCATCAGCAGCGACGGGATGTCGTTGGTCATCAGCTCCTGCACCAGGGTCGCCGCGGTGCCGACCTGAAACGAGCGCGGGTTCTGGCAGATCAGCCTGTGCGCGCTCAGTTCTGCCGGGCTGGCGGGGGTGCCGCGCTCTTCCAGGTACCGGCGCGAGGCGAACAGGCAGACATGCACGCTCATCAGGCGCTTGCGGATCAGGTCGGCCTGGCTGGGT
>CAZNMK010000422.1:0-2862 GCA_964574045.1 uncultured Roseovarius sp.
AGACCTCGGTGTCGGACAACTGGATGTCGAACATGTTGATCTTGTCGTAGCGGCCATGGATGTCGCCGCTCGCATCCAGCATGATGCCCCGGTTCAGGATGCGCCCGTCCGGCGCGTCGACCGCGATCGAGCCGAGATTGACCCACACCCCGCGGGCGCGGGCGAAGTCCCGCATCGCCGCCAGGAACGGATGTGCACCTTCGGGTGCCGAGGGCGGGGCCACCGCCGCACCCTCGGTCGCCAGCCCGCCGCAGTATTCCGGCAGGAACAGTATCTGCGCGCCATCGTCGGCCGCCGCATGGGCCATTGGCAATGCCTCGGCCAGGGCCGCGTCGAAATCGGGCCGGGGCCGGGTCTGCAAACAGGCGATGTCGAGTTGTCGGGTCATGATACGGACAGGTTCACGAAAAAGCGGCCGGGATGCAAGCCGCGTCGGAACAACGCGTTGTCATTTCGAACGTCATCGAAATAACGCTTGCGCCGCGTCCATCATTTCGATAGTTCTCGAATCATGGAACAGACGGCGATTCCCGACCTCGACCTGGCGCTGACCGCGTCGACCTTTGCCGCCCTGGGCAGCGAGCAGCGGCTGGCGGTACTGCGCGCGCTGGTGCGCGCGGGCCCCGAGGGGCTGAGCATCGGCGAGCTGGGCCAGCGCGCCGGCGTCGTCGGCTCGACGCTCAGCCACCACATGAAGATCCTCGCCCAGGCCGGGCTGGTCCGGCAGGAACGCCGCGGCCGCAGCATCATCTGCGCCGCCGTCGCCTACGACGAACTGCACGCGCTGTCGGAATTCCTGCTGCGCGAATGCTGCGCCGACAGCCCCCACCCCCATCCCGAGCATGGCCATGACTGATCTTTCCCTGCCCCGCGCCCGCCGGTTCTGGCACGGCATCGACAAGGCGTGGCTGGCGCTGGGCGCCCTGCTGGCGCTGGTGGCGGTCCTCGACCCGCCGCAACTGGCGCCGACGGTCGTCTTTGCCGCCGGTGCCTTGTGGCACACCGCGCCCTTCATCGCCTTCGCGGTGCTGGCGGTCGCCTGGATGAAGGCCACCGGGGCCGAAACCCTGATGGCGCGCGCCTTCGAGGGGCGGCAGGCGCGGATGATCGTGCTGGCCGCGCTCCTGGGCGGGCTTGCGCCCTTTTGCAGCTGCGAGGTCATCCCCTTCATCGCCGCGATGCTGGCGCTGGGGGCACCGCTGGGGGCGGTGATGGCGTTCTGGCTCGCGTCGCCGCTGATGGACCCGGCGATGTTCCTGATCACCGCCGGCACGCTGGGCTGGGATTTCGCCATCGCCAAGACCGTGGCCGCCGTCGGGCTTGGGCTGATGGGCGGGTTTGCGACCATGGCGGCGGCACGCACGCCGGTCTTTGCCGATCCGCTGCGCACGCGCCCGCAGACCGGCTGCTGCGGGTCGAGGGCGGCCTTTGGCGGCGCACCCGCCTGGCGCTTCTGGCAGCATGCCGACCGGCGCGCGGCCTTTCGCGCCACCGCGCAGGACAACGCACTTTTCCTGCTCAAATGGCTGGCGCTGGCCTATGCCATCGAGGCGGTGATGCTCGAGTATATCCCCGCCGACGCGGTGGCGGGCATCCTGGGCGGGGATGGTATCGGCACCGTGGTGCTGGGGGCGCTGGTGGGCGCGCCGGCCTATCTCAACGGGTTCGCCGCCGTGCCGCTGGTGGATGCGCTCTTGGCGCAGGGCATGAGCCAGGGCGCCGCGATGAGTTTCGTCATCGCCGGCGGCGTCAGCTGCATTCCCGCCGCCGTCGCCGTCTGGGCACTGGTCCGGCCGCGGGTGTTCGCCGCATATCTGGCGCTTGCCGTCACCGGCTCGATCCTGGCCGGCGTTGCCTGGCAGGCCCTGGCCTGAGCCCCGGTCAGCGGCGCGCACCCGACGCAACCCGCTGCGGCACAAAGATTTTCAGCCGACACAAAACGCAGGTGCCGATGCGACCGGGGGCGCCGATACGACCGGAACGCGCCGGCATTCCGCGGGCAGCCCAACCGGCGCGCCCGCCCGGCGCGGTGCGGCAATCCGGTCGCGCAGGACCGGCAGGCGGTCATTTGGCTTAATATCGCCATGTTTGTTGAATAATTCTTCAAAAATGGGACATACTTCCCGCAAACTGTGCACTATAAGGCATTAATCATGCCCCGCCAGAACAAGAAGGGCCGAAAGGGCGGCATCGGAGCGAGTGGATGCTCGAATTCGACAATGTGAGCAAATCGTTCTGGACCGGAACGCAGCGCAAGGTGATCCTCGACCGGGTGTCCTTTCGCGTCGAACTGGGCCGGAGCCTCGGCATCCTCGCCCCCAACGGGACCGGCAAGACCACGCTGGTGCGGATGATGGCGGGGCTGGAGAAACCCGACGAGGGCGAAATCCGCCGCGGCTGCAGGATCAGCTTTCCGCTGGGGTTCATGGGCGGGGTGGTCACGCGGCTGTCGGCGATGGAAAACGCCCGCTACATCGCACGGCTCTACGGGCTCGACCCCGATTATGTCGAGGCGTTCTGCCGCTGGCTGTGCGGGCTGGGAGAGTATTTCGACCAGCCGCTCGGCACCTATTCGTCGGGGATGCGCGCGCGCTTCACCTTCGCGCTGATGCTGGCGCTCGATTTCGACATCTATCTGATCGACGAGGGCATGCCCAGTTCGACGGATGTGGAATTCAACCGCAAGGCCGGCGATATCCTGCGCGAGCGGCTGGCGACGACCACGGTGGTGATCGTCTCGCACCAGCCCCAGACGCTCGAGAAATTCGCCCGTTCGGCCGCGGTTATGATGGACGGAAAGCTACATATGTTCGACACCTTGGAAGAGGCCAGGCAGCTTTATGACTACGAAAACCAAGGTTA
>CAZNMK010000423.1:0-2856 GCA_964574045.1 uncultured Roseovarius sp.
TCGCAGCACGCGATGAGCTATGGCGGCTCGACCATGTTCCTCGACACCACCGACAAGGTCCGGGTCGAGGATCTGATACGCGGCATCGTCGTGCTGTCTGGCAACGATGCCTGCGCGGTGATCGCCGAGGCGCTCAGCCCCGACGGCACCGAGGCCGGGTTCGCCCGCTACATGACCCAGCGTGCCCGGCAGATGGGCATGACCAATTCGGTGTTCCGCAATTCCAACGGCTGGCCGGCCGACGGCCACGTGATGAGCATGCGCGACCTGGCGCTGCTGGCCCGGCACCTGATCGAGGATTTCCCCGAGTTCTATCCGCTCTTTGCCGAGACGGAGTACGAGTTCGACGGCCGCGCGCCGCAGAACACTCAGAACCGCAACCCGCTGCTGCGGCTGGGTATCGGTGCCGACGGGCTCAAGACCGGGCACACCCAGCGGGCGGGTTACGGTCTGGTGGGGTCGGCCAAGCAGGATGGCCGGCGGGTGATCTTTGTCTTCTCCGGGCTCGACAGCGCCGCCGCCCGCGCCGAAGAGGGCCGCGCCATCATCAACTGGGCGTTCCGCCAGTTCGTCGAGAAGTCGCTGCTCAAGGCCGACACTCAGGTGGCGCGGGCGCGGGTCTGGATGGGGGCCGAGGACAGCGTGGCGCTGGTGCCCGGAAAGGATGTCAGCGCCCTGCTGCCGGTGCTGGGCGGCAACGAACTGGGTGGCGAGGTGGTCTATCGCGGACCGGTCGAGGCGCCTGTGGCCAAGGGCGACGAACTGGCCCGCCTGGTGCTGGCGCCCGAGGGGCTGCCGGAAAAGATCGTGCCGCTCTACGCCGCCGAGGACGTGGCGCGCGGCGGTTTCGTGGTCCGGCTGAAAACCGTGTCGGGGCATCTGCTTGCCCGGTTGAGGGGTGCGCCAGAGGAAGCGCTTTGAGCGCGCCGCCGCTCTTCGTCACGCTGGAGGGAATCGACGGGTCGGGCAAGTCCACCCAGGCGCGGCGGCTGGCCGACGCCTTGCGCGCGCGGGGCCGCGAGGTGGTGCTGACGCGCGAGCCCGGCGGCAGCCCCGGCGCCGAGGAAATCCGCGCCCTCCTGCTCGAGGGCGCGCCGGACCGCTGGTCGCCCGAAACCGAAATCCTGCTCTTTACCGCCGCCAGGCGCGATCACCTGGAGCGGACCATCGCCCCGGCGCTCGGGCGCGGGGCGATCGTGATCTGCGACCGTTTCGCCGACAGCACGCGCATGTATCAGGGTCTGCGCGGGGCCGATCTGCGGGCGCTGGTGGACCGGCTGCACGCGCTCATGATCGGGCGCGAGCCGGACCTGACGGTGCTGATCGACATCGACCCCGAGACGGGCCTCGACCGGGCGCGCGCGCGCCAGGGCGGCGAGGACCGGTTCGAGGGGTTCGGCGCCGGTCTCCAGGCGCGCCTCAGGCAGGGGTTTCTCGACCTCGCCCGCGCCCAGCCGGGCCGCTTTGCCGTGATCGACGGCGCGCGCGACGCGGACGCGGTTGCCGCCGATGTTCTGGACGTCGTAACCTCGCGCCTGACATGACCGACGACACCGTACCGGAACCCGACCGCACCCCCGGCGCGCCGCATCCGCGCGCGACGCCGCGCCTGTTCGGGCAGGCGGCTGCCGAGGCGGCGTTCCTGGCCGCCTTCTACGCCGGCCGGCTGCATCATGCCTGGCTGCTGAGCGGGCCGCGCGGCATCGGCAAGGCAACGCTGGCCTGGCGGATCGCGCGGTTCCTGCTGGCCGCGCCCGAGGCCCGCGACGACGGGCTTTTCGGTGGATCGCCGCCGCCCGGAGCGCCTGATCGCACGCTCGATGTGGCGCCCGATCATCCGGTCGCGCGCCACATGCTGGCACTGGCCGAGCCGCGCCTGCATCTGGTGCGCCGGGGCGGCATGGGACGCAGCGAGGCCGACCGGGAAAAGGCGGTGCTGGAGGGCCGGTTTTCCGCCGACATCCGCGTCGACGAGGTGCGCAGGCTGGCGCGGTTCCTGCATCTCAGCGCCACCGACGGCGGGCGGCGCGCGGTGATCGTCGATTGCGCCGACGAGATGAACGACCGGGCCGCCAACGCGCTCTTGAAGATGCTCGAAGAGCCGCCCAAGCGCACCGCGTTCCTGCTGGTATCGCACCGCCCCTCGGGGTTGCTGCCGACGATCCGGTCGCGCTGCCGCGACCTGCGGCTGGCGCCGCTCGGGGCCGGCGACCTGGCCGCCGCGCTGGTCCAGGCGGGGGCGGATCCGGGCGATGACGCGCCCCGGCTGGCAGAGCTTTCGGGCGGATCGGTCGGGGCGGCGATGCGGCTGGTGCATCTCGACGGGCTGGCGCTTTACGCCGATCTGGTGGCGCTGTTGGACGGGATGCCGGCGCTCGACCGTCCCCGCGCCATCGCCCTGGCCGAGGCCGCCGCCGCCCGCGGCGCCGAGGACCGGCGCGACCTGTTCTTTCACCTGGTCGATCTGGTGCTGGCGCGGCTGGCGCGCACCGGCGCGACCGGCGCCCCCCCGCCCGAGGCCGCGCCGGGCGAGGCAACGATGCTCGCGCGCCTGGCGCCGGGCCCTGCCCGCGCGCGTGCCTGGGCAGCGTTGGCGGAAGAGGCGGGCGCGCGCGCGCGCCGTGGCCGGGCGGTCAACCGTGACCCAGCCGCGCTGGGGCTCGCTACGGTCATCAAGCAGCAATCCTGCGCCCGAGCCTGAGGTTTCGTGTCCGCCGCCATGACCACCCAAGTCACCGTCACCGACAGCCATTGCCATCTCGACTTCGACAGCTTCGACGGCGAGCGCGAAGAGGTCGTCGCGCGGGCGCTGGCGGCGGGTGTGCGGCGGATGGTGACCATCTGCACGCGGCTCGC
>CAZNMK010000424.1:0-2816 GCA_964574045.1 uncultured Roseovarius sp.
GATAACGTAATCCGCCTGCATCATTCGCCCCTCGGATAGCGTTGGCGTTCCTCGACCACGTTCAAATCCATGTGGTTGCGCATGTAGCGCTCCGACGCCCGCTGCAGCGGCTGGTAATCCCACGGGTAATAGCCGCCGCGGCGCAGCGCCTCGTAGACGACATGCCGGCGGGCCTGGCTTTCGCGCACCTCGGCATCGAAGGCGTCGAGGTCCCAGCGCGCATCGGCCATGGCGCGAAACCGCGCCAGCGTGTCGGCATGGGCGGGATCGCCGGCGAGGTTTCGCAGTTCGTCCGGGTCGGCCGCGAGGTCAAAGAGCTGTTCGGGATCGAGCGCGCAGCGCGTGTATTTCCACCGCCCCTGCCGCAGCCCGACCAGCGGCGCACAGGAGCCTTCGGCGGCGTATTCCATCGCCACCGGCGCCTCGCGCGTGCCCCCCTGTCCGAGCGGCACCAGCGACTGCCCCTCGACCCACGGGGCGAGCTCGGCCATGTCGGCGCCGGCCAGTTCGCACAGCGTCGGGCAGATGTCGATGGTCGAGACGGGATCGCGGATGAGCCCCGGCGCCATCCCCGGCGCGGAAATCATCAGCGGCACCCGCGACGAGCCCTCGAAGAACGACATCTTGAACCACAGGCCCCGTTCCCCCAGCATGTCGCCGTGATCGGACACGAAGAGGACGATGGTATCGTCCTCGGCCCGGATGCCGCGCAGCGCATCGAAGATGCCGCCGACATGCGCGTCGAGATACGAGATGTTGGCGAAATAGCCGCGGCGCGCGCGGCGGATATGATCGTCTGCAATGTCGAAGCTGCGCCAGTCGTTGGCGTCGAAAAGTCGTTTCGAATGGGGGTCGTGATCGTCATACGCCATCGCCGGCACCCGCGGCAGCAGATGCGCGCAGTCCTCGTAGATATCCCAGTACCGGCGCCGCGCCACATAAGGATCGTGCGGGTGGGTGAAGCTGACCGTCAGGCACCACGGCCGCGCGTCGTGGCGGCGGCCGAGATCGTAGATCTTGGCGCGGGCATGGTGGGCCACCTCGTCGTCGTATTCCATCTGGTTGGTGATCTCGGCCACGCCGGCGCCGGTGACGCTGCCGAGGTTGTGATACCACCAGTCGATGCGCTCGCCCGGTTTGCGGTAGTCGGGCGTCCAGCCGAAATCGGCCGGGTAGATGTCGGTCGTCAGCCGTTCCTCGAACCCGTGCAACTGGTCGGGGCCGACGAAATGCATCTTGCCCGACAGGCAGGTGCGATAGCCCGCGCGGCGCAGGTGGTGGGCGAAGGTCGGGATATCGGCGGCGAATTCGGCGGCGTTGTCGTAGACGCGCGTGCGCGACGGCAAGAGCCCCGACATGAAGCTCGCCCGCCCCGGCGCGCAGAGCGGCGAGGCGGTATAGGCGTTGGCAAAGCGCGTCGAGCGTCCGGCCAGCGCCGCGATGTTGGGCACGTGCAGCCAGCCCGCGGGCCCGTCGGGAAAGAGCGTGCCGTTCAGCTGATCGACCATCAGGATCAGGATGTTGGGCCGGTTCACAACGCGTCCCCCTCGGTCACGAAGCTATCGAGGTAATGCAGCATCACGCCGATCGCGGCCTCGGCCGACAGCGGATCGTTGCGCAGCGCCTGGCGGATATAAAGCCCGTCGATCATTGCAGCCAAGCCACGCGCCAGCGTGCGCGCGTCAGCGACACGCGCCTGCCTGAGCGCATGCATGAGGTTCGACCTGAGCCGCCGCTGGTAGACGTTCAGCAGCCGCCGCGCCTCGGCCGAGGTCTGCGCCTGGACGTAGAAATTGAGCCAGGCCGAAACCGTCTCGGGCCGGAACTGCTGTGGCGCGAAACTGGCGCGGATGATCGCCTCGATGCGGCCGCGCGGGGTACGGGCCATGATCAGCGCGCCGCGCACCTCGGCACCGAACAGCGTCAGGATATGGCGCATCGCGGCGGCGAATATCGCCTCCTTCGAGCCGAAATAGTGATGCGCCAGCGCCGGCGACATGCCGGCGCGCCGGGCGATCTGGCTGACGGTCACATCGAGCGTGCCGTGCGAGCCGATCTCGTGGATCGTCGCCTCGACCAGCGCCGAACGGCGGATGGGTTCCATCCCGATCCTGGGCATTCGCGCCTTGCTCCGAGAAAACTGTTGCGCATCCGGGTCTAACGGCGTTTAATTGACCCGTCAATCAATTAAACGCGCCCGGCCGGGCGAAAGGAAGAAGAAAGAAAGAGAACTACACCGTTGCGCCCTATCGCGGCGTCATACTAACATCCCGCCGAGACGCCACCGCGCATGACGCAAGACAGACGCCGGACCCGAGCCGGAGGCGACCTGCGGCGCACCCGCTCCGAAGCCCCGCAAAAAGGGGTCGCCGGGCGCGTCGGAAATGGACTGAAACAAGACAAGACAGGGAGAAAACAAATGTCACTCATCAAGGGCGGATTGCTCGATCGCCGCGGATTCCTGAAAACGACCGCCGCCGGTGCGATCGCCGCGTCGCTGCCGATGGGCGGGGCGCTGGCCCAGACGCCCAAGCGCGGCGGCCACCTGCGGGTGGCCATCGGCCACGGCGCGACGACCGACACGCTGAACCCCGGCACCTATGAAAACAGCTTCACCACCTGCCTGGCCTACGCGCTGCATGGCCACCTCACCGAGGTGGCGCAGGACGGCTCGCTGCGCCCGGAACTGGCCGAAAGCTGGGAGGCGTCCGCCGACGCGGCGGTGTGGCGGTTCAAGCTGCGCCAGGGCGTGACCGTCCAATACGGCAAGCCGGTGACGGTGCAGGATGTCATCAACTCGCTCAACTTTAACCGCG
>CAZNMK010000425.1:0-2804 GCA_964574045.1 uncultured Roseovarius sp.
GCGCCGCTGCGGAGCTCGACCAGCGCGTTCGGCTCCTCGGGTCCCGCGGTGAAGATGCCGCGCGGGCGGTGGTACTTGAAGCTGCGTCCGGCGAGGTGCACGCCGTTGGCGATGAGCGCCGAGGCCAGGGTGTCGCCGGCGAAGCCCGTGTAGCCGACCCCGTCGAAGGTGAAGGCGAGCGGTCGTGTGCGGTCGATCAGGCCGCCCGCGGGATTGCGACAGCGTCCGCCGCTCACGTGCGCTCCCTTCGCCAGTCGCTCGCCAGCGTCGCCCCGAAGACCTCGTGGGTCAGGGTGTCGCGATGCACTACCAGCCAGGCGCGGCAGCCGCCGGCGTGGTGCCAGTACTCGTGGTGGGGGCCGCGCGGGTTGTCGCGCAGGTAGACGTAGTCGTGCCACGCCGACGGATCGTCATCCTTCGGTCGCACGACGGCGGCGTCGCCCAGGTAGCTGAACTCGTCGATCGGCCGTTCACCGCAGCAGGGGCAGGGGATGCGCATGTCAGTGAATGTTGGGCCTCGGGCCGCCGCCGCGCTCGTCGATCAGGCGTCCCGTCATGTAGCGGTCGAGGCGGTAGGGCGCGTTGAGACGGTGAGGCTCGTCGCGGGCCATGGTGTGGGCGAAGCACCAGCCCGAGGCCGGGGTCGCCTTGAAGCCGCCGTAGCACCAGCCGGTGTTGAGATAAAGCCCGCCGACGGGCGTCCTGTCGATGATCGGGCTGCCGTCCATGCTCATGTCCATGATGCCGCCCCAGTGGCGCAGGATGCGCAGTCGCGACAGCGCCGGCATCATGGCGATGCCGCATTCCATCACGTGCTCCACCATGGGCAGGTTGCCGCGCTGGGCGTAGCTGTTGTAGCCGTCGAGGTCGCCGCCGAGCACCAGTCCGCCCTTGTCCGACTGGCTGATGTAGAAGTGCCCGGCGCCGAAGGTGACGACCTGGTCGACCAGGGGCTTCAAGCCCTCGGTGACGAAGGCCTGCAGGACGTGGCTCTCGATCGGCAGGCGCATGCCGGCCTTCGCCATCACCCGGCCCGAGGAACCGGCGACGCAGACCGCCACCTTGCGCGCGCGGATCGGCCCGCGGGTGGTCTGGACGCCCAGGCACCTGCCGTCCTCGATGTCGAATCCCGTCACCTCGCAGTTCTGGATGATGTCGACGCCGCGGCTGTCGGCGCCGCGGGCATAGCCCCACGCCACCGCGTCGTGGCGCACGGTGCCGCCGCGGCGCTGGAAAAGCCCGCCCTTGATCGGAAAGCGGGCGTTGTCGAAATCGAGGAACGGCAGCTCGCGGCGCAGCTGCGCCGCGTCGGCCAGTTCGGCGTCGGCGCCGGCGAGGATCATCGCGTTGCCCCGGCGCACGAAGGCGTCGCGCTGCGGATCGGAATGGAACAGGTTCAGGATCGAACGCTGCGACACCATCGCGTTGTAGTTGAAATCCTGTTCCAGCCCTTCCCAGAGCTTCATGGAAAACTCGTAGAAGGGCTCGTTGCCCGGCAGCATGTAGTTCGAGCGGATGATGGTGGTGTTGCGCCCGATATTGCCCGACCCGAGCCAGCCCTTTTCGAGCACCGCGACATCGCGGATGCCGAATTCCTTGGCCAGGTAATAGGCGGTCGCCAGCCCATGGCCGCCGCCGCCGATGATGACGACGCCGTATTCCGACCTGGGTTCCGGTTCGCGCCAGGCCGGCGTCCAGCCCCGGTTGCCGCGCAGGGCCTCGGTCAGAATCCTGAAGGCGGAATATCGCATCTATGTATGTCCTCGACTCGGGCTTCTCCTCAGGCTGGACGAGTTTCGGATCATTGACTTTCACGAAACGGTCGTATTCATGCACGATATGGACCCGATTGGTACAAATGCCCGCTGCCACCGTATCGGCGTATTGCCGATCGAGGGCTTCGCGCTGATGTCCTATGCCTCGACCGTCGAGCCGTTGCGGGCGGCCAATCTGCTGGGCGGCGCGCAGTATTACGACGTCGTCAATATCGGCATCGACCGCCGGCCGGTCGGCAGCTCCGGCGCGGCGCAGGTGGCGCCCTCGGCGGTGGTCGGCGACGATCTGGCGCTCGACTATCTTTTCGTCGTCGCCGGCGGCAATCCGATGGAATTCTCGGATGCGCGCGTGTTCCGGTGGCTCACCAGGATGGCCCGCTCGGGGGTGCGCCTGGGCGGGGTGTCGGGCGGGCCGGCGATCCTGGCCCGGGCCGGGCTGATGGCGGGCCGGCGGATGACGGTGCACTGGGAACATGCCGCCGCGCTGGCCGAGCTGCATCCCGACCTGGTGCTGGAACGCACGCTTTATGTCATCGACCGCGACCGCGTGACCTGTGCCGGGGGAACCGCGCCCGTGGACATGATGCACGCGCTGATCGCCGGGCATCGCGGCGCGCGCTTTGCCCAGCTGGTCAGCGACTGGTTCCTGCATACCGAAATCCGCCCGCCCGTGGGGCCGCAGCGCGGCGGGCTGGCGACCCGGATCGGCACCACCAACGCCGCCGTCCTGCAGGCGGTCGCGGCGATGGAAAGCCATGTCGCCGACCCGGTGACGCTGGGCGATCTCGCCGCGGCGGCGGGGGTGTCGGCGCGCCAGCTCAACCGGCTGTTTCACGCCGCGCTGGGGCGGTCGGCCATGCAGGTCTACATCGAACTGCGGCTCGAGAAGGCCATGAATCTGATCAGGAATTCGCCGCTGTCGCTGACCGAGATCGGGCTTGCCACCGGGTTTTCCAGCTCGTCGCATTTCTCGCGTCTCTTCGCCCGGCACTTCGGCGATCCGCCCTCGGCGTTTCGATAAGCGGCTTG
>CAZNMK010000426.1:0-1299 GCA_964574045.1 uncultured Roseovarius sp.
AGACGGGCATGGACCGTTTCATCGCCTGGGGCAAGATCGCCGATTTCTTCGGCCGCGCGGCGGCGGAGGCCGAGCGCGAGAAAGGCGCCGCGCGCAGGCTGGCGGCCTTTGCGGTGGCGGCAGGGGATGCCGACGTGCATGGCTACGAACCCGTATGGATAGACGGCAAGGTGCAGGGTTTCTGCACCTCGGGCGGCTATTCGCACCATACCGACACCTCTGTCGCGCTGGCGCTCATTCCGGCCGGGGCCGCGCAGCCCGGGCTGGAGGCCGAGATCGAGATTCTGGGCGAGAGGCGCAAGGCGACCCTGCTGAGCGAGCCGCTCTTCGACCCCGGCGGCAGCCGCATGCGCGGCTGACGCAGCCGCGGAGGCGAGAGGGCTGGCGGGCCGCCTCCGGCGGGAGTATTCGTGGCAGGATGAATGACATGACCGCCAGCATCTTCATCTTGCCGCAAATACTCCGGGGGAGTCCCGGACAGGGTCCGGGACGGGGGCAGCGCCCCCTATCCGCGGTGCCGGCATGACGGCGGTTGCGATCCTGATCCCGGCGGCCGGCCAATCGGCGCGGATGCGCGGGCGCGACAAGCTGCTGGAGCCGGTCGGCGGCGTGCCGCTGCTGCGGCGGCAGGCCGACATGGCGCGGCGGACAAGCGCGCCGGTGATGGTGACGCTGCCCCCCGCCCACGCGGCGCGGCTGGCGGTGCTGGCGGGGCTCGACGGCGTGCGCATCGCGCCGCTGCCCGACGCCGGCGAAGGCATCGCCGCCTCGATCCGCGCCGGCGCCGGCTGGGCGCGGGAGGTCGGCGCGCAGGGGCTGATGGTGCTGCTCGCGGACCTGCCCGAGCTTTGCACCGGCGATCTGCGCGCCATGATGCGGACCTTTGCCGCCGACCCCGGCACGCCCCTGCGCGCCACCGACGCCAGCGGCCTGCCGGGGCATCCGGTGATCCTGCCAGAGCGCCTCTACCCGGCGCTGACCGGCCTTTCCGGCGACCGCGGCGCCGGGACGCTCTTGGCCCGCGAACGCCCGGCCGAGATCGCTCTGCCGGGCCGCCGGGCGACCACCGATCTGGACACGCCCGAGGACTGGGCGGCCTGGCGCGCACGCGGGGACGAAACCGGCCGGCAATAGAAAAACGGCAATCCCGGCGCCTGCCGGAATTGCCGCTCCTGAAACCGGTATCAACCCCCGAACCGATCTCGTTCATCCGGGCGGAGCCAGCCCGCCCGGATCGCTGCATCACTCGTACTACTTGATCAGCAGACGGCTTTCCTCGGCGTTGAGCGCCTTTCGCGC
>CAZNMK010000426.1:1309-2800 GCA_964574045.1 uncultured Roseovarius sp.
CCGGCTGGTAGGCCTTGCGCCCCGGCTTGTCGCGCAGATCGGGGAAGAGATCGAGAATCTGCCGGCGCTGGCTGGACCCGAGGCTTTGCATCACCCGGTCGTCGGGGCGAAAGCTCTCGGTCCACATGCCGTTCGAAAGCACCACCTGGTGCTGGTCGAACATGAAATGGATATAGGTGACCGAACCGACATCGGCCACGTCGACACCGTCGAGCCCGGTCAGATGCCCGGCGGCGGCCAGAACCTCGCTGTCTTCGAAGAACGCGGCGGTGCGGTCGTTCTGGATCAGGATGTTGTGCCACGGGCTGACCAGGATGTCGGCCTCCGGCAGGCCATGATCCAGCGCCCCCGACCGGATCAGCACCGGGCGCAGCGACGGCACCTTGCTCAGGTCTTCGGCACGCAGGTGGCACGACCCGATCCAGCGGATCGCCTGCAGACCGTTGTCGCGGGTCAGGACACGGTCGCCCACGCGCAGATCCTCGACCCGGCATTCGCCCATCGGGGTGGCGATCACGGTGCCCGGCGTGAAACAGGGCACGACGTTTTCGACCGGCATTTCAAGATCCTGGGACGTGTTCTGCAACCTTTCGGCACCGTCCTTCGGCCCGGCACGGTTCAGGGAGTTCTCGATCGGCAGCATGGTGTCTCCTCTCAGACCAGCGCGGTTCGGCGCAACTCTCACTTGCATCGCTCGGCCAGCGATCCGCGCGCGCCGCGTTGCCATGGCGACCCCGGACCGGCCCGGCGTTCCGGCCGCCAGCGGCGGACGAAACGGACACGATCACAGGCCGGGCGCGGGCATCGCACCCGTCACCCCGGTTCGCCGCACCGCATCGGCGTGCGTGGCATTCGCATTGCGCGAGATCGGCCGCCCCACGGCCGGTAATCCCCCCAGTCGGGATACCCCGACGCTACTGAAGGGCGCGGATCGAATAAAGGCATTTCTGCCACATTTTGCCGCAGTTCGGGCGGAATCATGGCAGCAACAAGGCGCGGCGCCTCCTTCGATTGTTTCTGACCTGGCATCAATTTGTCCGAGTTGACGGAGGGCGACTGCCCGGAGTGCAATGCCAGAGCATTGCAAACAAAGTGGTTTCAAGGATTTCGCTGCCCGACACCGGCCGAGCGGAATCGGCATTGTTACCGGTCCGAGAACGAGAAAGGCGGAATCGACCCTCGACAACCCGGTTCTGAAAAAGATTCCCGCCACAATCATATTTATCGCCGCGCGGTCGCCAGTCCGCCCGGATTCGCCGGATTGTTGCCGTATCCGGCCCGCTCGGCGAGCCCGATCGCACGAATCGAATTGCGACCCCCCGGGCGGCACTCATGCCCCGGCCGGGAATGCCGGCGCGCGCCGGGGCAGGATGCGACAGGTCGCTCGGTTGGCTTGGCTGGCTGGTGCCCAAGGAGAGACTCGAACTCTCACGCCCGAAGGCGGGGGATTTTGAATCCCCTGCGTCTACCATTCCGCCACTTGGGCCCGGC
>CAZNMK010000427.1:0-2794 GCA_964574045.1 uncultured Roseovarius sp.
CGCCCATCTGGAAGGCTGCCCCATCGGCATCGTCGCCAATAACGGCGTGATCTTCTCGGAAGCCGCGCAGAAGGGCGCGCATTTCATCGAACTCTGCTCGATGCGGGGGATTCCGCTGGTCTTCCTGCAGAACGTCACCGGCTTCATGGTCGGGCGCAAATACGAGAACGAAGGCATCGCCCGGCACGGCGCCAAGATGGTGACGGCGGTCGCCACCACCAATGTGCCCAAGATCACCATGCTGGTGGGCGGCTCGTTCGGGGCTGGAAATTACGGCATGTCCGGTAGGGCTTACAGCCCGCGCTTCATGTGGAGCTGGCCGAATTCCAGGATATCTGTGATGGGGGGCGAGCAGGCCGCGAACGTGCTCGCCACCGTGCGGCGCGACGCCATCGAGCGCCAGGGCGGCACCTGGTCGCCCGAGGAAGAGGCCGAGTTCAAGCGCCCCACGATCGAGATGTTCGAACGCCAGAGCCACCCGCTCTATGCCTCGGCCCGGCTCTGGGACGACGGCGTCATCGACCCGCGCAAGAGCCGCGAGGTGCTGGGCCTGAGCCTGCGCGCGGCGCTCAACGCGCCGATAGGGGAAACGCGCTTCGGCGTGTTCCGGATGTGAGGTGCGTCATGAGGGTCCCTGTCATTCTTCTGTTTGCAAATATCCCGGGGAGCGCGAGGGGCTGGCCCCTCGCCTTGCAACGCCCGGCCAGCGCCCGGCATCGGGGGGAGCGCCCATGTTCGACACCATCCTGATCGCCAACCGCGGCGAGATCGCCTGCCGCGTGATCGAAACCGCGCGCCGGCTGGGCGTGCGCACGGTGGCGGTCTTTTCCGACGCCGACCGGGCGGCACGGCATGTGGCGATGGCCGACCGGGCGGTGCATATCGGCGGCCCGGCGCCCGCCGACAGTTATCTGCGCGGCGAGCGCATCGTCGCCGCGGCACTCGAGACCGGGGCGCAGGCCATCCATCCGGGCTACGGGTTCCTGAGCGAGAACCCCGATTTCGTCGAGGCGGTCGAGGCGGCGGGGCTGACCTTCATCGGCCCCTCGGCCGATGCGATCCGGGCGATGGGGCTCAAGGACGCGGCCAAGGCGCTGATGGAAGAGGCCGGCGTACCGGTGGTGCCGGGCTATCACGGCGACAACCAGGACGCCGGGGCTCTGGCCGCCGAGGCCCGCGCGATCGGCTATCCGGTGCTGATCAAGGCGGTCGCGGGCGGCGGTGGCAAGGGCATGCGCCGGGTCGGGCGGGCAGTCGATTTCGCCGCCGCGCTGGAAAGCGCGCGCGGCGAGGCGCGCACCGCCTTCAGCAACGACGCGGTGCTGATCGAGAAATGGATCGAAAAGCCCCGCCATATCGAGGTGCAGGTCTTCGGCGACGGCACCCGGGCGGTACACCTTTATGAGCGCGACTGCTCGCTCCAGCGCCGCCACCAGAAGGTGATCGAGGAGGCCCCCGCGCCCGGCATGACCGAAGAGATGCGCGCGGCGATGGGCCGGGCGGCGGTGCGCGCGGCCGAGGCCATCGGCTACAAGGGCGCGGGCACGGTCGAGTTCATCGTCGACGGCTCGAACGGCCTCGATCCCGACCGCTTCTGGTTCATGGAGATGAACACGCGCCTGCAGGTCGAACACCCGGTGACCGAGGCGATCACCGGCGTCGATCTGGTCGAATGGCAGCTGCGCGTGGCCAGCGGCGAGGGGCTGCCGCGCGGGCAGGACGAGCTCACCATCGACGGCCACGCTTTCGAAGCCCGGCTATATGCCGAAGACGTGCCCAAGGGGTTCCTGCCCGCCACCGGGCGGCTGCGCCACCTCGCCTTCCCCCCCGGTGCGCGCGCCGACAGCGGGGTGCGCACGGGCGACGAGATTTCCCCCCATTACGACCCGATGATCGCCAAGATCGTCACCCACGGCAGCACCCGCGCCGGGGCGCTGAGGCGGCTTTCCTCGGCGCTGGAGCATTGCGAGGTCGCCGGCTGCGTGACCAACCTGGCCTTTCTCGGCGCGCTGGCCGCGCATGAGGGGTTCGCGCGCGGCGAGGTGGATACCGGGCTGATCGAGCGCGACCTCGATGCGCTGGTCGTGGCGCCCGTGCCGTGCCCGCGCGACATCGCGCTGGCGGCACTGGCGGCCGAGGGGCTGCTCGAGGGAGCGGGGATCGCGGACGGCTTCGGCCTGTGGACGCCGCTGACGCGCACCGTGCATCTGCGCCACGCCGAGACCGGGATCGCGGTGCGGCTCGTGTCGCTCGGTCCCGATGCCCATGACCTGACGGTCGAGGGGCAGACGGTACAGGCCCGCCGCGACGCCGGGCGCTGGCAGCTCGACGGCGAAAGCGCGCCCCGCGTGGCGGTGACGGGCGATCTGGTGACGGTGTTCGCGCGATACGGGCTGGCGTTCCGCATCCCCGACCCGCTGGCACGCGACGGGCTGGGGGCGGGGGACGCCGACCTGATCGAGGCGCCGATGCCGGGGCTCGTCAAGGCGCTCGACGCCGCCCCGGGCCAAAGCGTTGCCAAGGGCGACCGGCTGGCGGTGCTGGAGGCGATGAAGATGGAGCACAGCCTGCTGGCGCCGCGCGACGGGGTGGTGGCCGAGGTGCTGACCGAGGCCGGCGCCCAGGTCGAGGCCGGCGCCGCGCTGATCCGGCTGGCGGATGTCGACAAGGCGGGGGGCGAGGCGGGCGAATGATTGTCCTGCACCACGTCCCGCAATCGCGCTCGATGCGGGTGCTGTGGCTCCTGCACGAGCTGGGGGTGGAATTCCGGGTGCGCGAGCATCCCTTCGACAAG
>CAZNMK010000428.1:0-1796 GCA_964574045.1 uncultured Roseovarius sp.
GCACCTCGGTGCGCTGCATGTGGCGGATCTCGATGGCGACGTTCTCGATCGACGAGGCCACCACGCCGAGCGCGGCAAAAAAGGCGGCGTGGCGGTCGCGGGGGATGACCTGGGTCGAGATCGGCTCGGGCCTGAGTCCCATCCGCGCGCAGACATGTTCCTCTACGCCCGGGTCGATATTGGCGAAGGTGCCGACCGCACCCGAAATGGCGCCGGTGGCGATCTCGTCGCGGGCCGCGCGCAGGCGGGCGAGGTTGCGCGCCATCTCGGCGTAAAAGCGCGCGAAGGTCAGCCCCATCGTGGTGGGTTCGGCATGGATGCCGTGGCTGCGCCCGATGCGCAGCGTCATCTTGTGCTCGAAGGCACGGCGTTTCAGCGCGGCCATAAGCGCCTCGACATCCTCGATCAGGATATCGGCGGCGCGGGTGAGCTGGATATTGAAGCAGGTGTCGAGCACGTCCGAGCTGGTCATCCCCTGGTGCACGAAACGGGCCTCGTCGGCGCCGACGATCTCGGCCAGGTGGGTCAGGAACGCGATCACGTCATGCTTGGTGACCGCCTCGATCTCGTCGATGCGGGCGACATCGAATTCCGTGTCCTTCGCCTTCCACACCGCCTGGGCGTTTTCCCGCGGGATCACGCCCAGATCGGCCATCGCGTCACAGGCATGGGCCTCGATCTCGTACCAGATGCGGAACCTGGTGGCAGGCTCCCATATCCGAACCATTTCGGGGCGGGAATAGCGGGGTATCATGGGCGGGTCTTTCCGGTTTGTGTCGCTCTTGCGCGCGGGTTTAGACTTATGCCGGGCAGGCGGCAAGGAGGCAGGCGGGAGGTGATACCGGAGCTGGCGGATTTCGAGGGGGTGTGGCGGATCGCGCGCCGGATCGTCGCGGCCGGGGGAGCGGGCGCACGGTTTTTCGGGCAGGCGGAGTTCTCGGCCGACATGTCGGGGCTGGTTTGTGCCGAAACCGGCGAGCTGCGCCTGGAGGGGCAGCCGCCGATCATGGCCGACCGGCGCTATCTGTGGCGGCGGGGCGCCGCCGGTGGGATCGAGGTGCTGTTTGCCGACGGGCGCCCGTTCCACCGTTTCGATCCGGCCGCGGGCACGCCCTGTGCGCGGCACGACTGCGCGCCGGATGTCTATGTGGTGCGTTACGATTTCCGCCGCTGGCCGGTCTGGTCGAGCCGCTGGCGGGTCAGGGGGCCGCGCAAGGATTACGCGATGGTGACGATCTGCCGGCGGTAGCGCGGACGAAAATGTTACCGTGTCGGCCCTGCCATGTTCTTGACAAATTGTGCTGTCAGGGTTGACAGTGGCCACTATGGCAGTTCCGGCCGATTCCGGCCAAACGCAGAGAAGAACCAACTAGAAGCGGCGCGGCCTGGCTGTGCCGCTTCCTTTCGTTTTCTGGCGATTTCCCGTCGCCGCTGCCTGGCGGGTGGCGGCGATCAGACGGTGTGGGCCGCCATCGGAAAGATGTCGCGCAGCATCGTGTAGGTGAACATCGCCGCGCCGAGTGCCGGAACGTAGAGGCACAGCGACAGCGCCAGGGTGTGGACCGTCAGGCGCAGCGGTTCCGTGGGTTCGGCCCGCTCGAGCCGAAGATGGCCCAGCGGATTCATGCCCTGCAGACGTGCCCAGGAATAGGACCATGTGTCTGTACCCTGCGCCTCGCGGCCGGTATCGGTGGACCAATCGCCGAACTGTGCGCCGCGGTGGCCATCGGACATGTCGCCGATCTGGACCCGGAGCAGATCGAAGGTGGTGCCGATCAGGGCGGCGCTGACGGGTT
>CAZNMK010000428.1:1806-2781 GCA_964574045.1 uncultured Roseovarius sp.
TGGTGCGCCTCGCCGTGCAGGATCGCGGTATAGGGCAGGTATTCGCGGGTGCGCTCGGCTATGCGGTCAGCGAGATAGCGATAGGACCGCAGATCGATTTTCGACTCCGCCTCCTCGCCCGGGGGAGGCCCCACCGCGACCACCAGGTGCGAGGCCTGACCCTTTTCATGCCCGGGCAGCCAGCCCAGCCCCACGCGCACGCCGTCGCGGTCGATCAGCGCGATGTCGTCGCTGTCCCAGGTCAGGGCGCGGGTGTGGGAATCGGCCATCCGAAAGGCGATGTCGAACTCCTCGACGATGTCGTCGAAAGCGACGCTCGGGGGGCGGCGGAACTCCATCGCCACGACCGAACCGTAACCTTGTTTTTCCATCATGCCGGTCCTCCTGACGCGACCGATTTTGCGTTAATTCCAGATTAACTATGAAATTTCGAAACTTCTGGGGACAAATTGAGGCGGATTTGTGGTTGCTGCGCGCCATCGCACCGCATGCGCCGATCAGCCGATCAGCCCCTGAAGCGTGTTCATCGCATGCGCCATCGTCCCGTAGGACTGCAGCGCGATGAAGGTGCCCGTCAGGGCGGCGGTCTGCGAGGCGAGCCGCAGGTTCTCGCCCTTGGCGAGGTTGAGGATCAGCAGCATCACGCCGACGGGCAGCGCAAAGAGCGCCACGGCGAAGGAGATCAGCCATGCCGACAGGCGCAGCGGCGCGGTGGTCTCGATGTCCTCGAGGTCGCGGGCCTGGGCCTCGGCGGCGGCCTGTTCCGCCAGCAGATCGGGGTCGATCCAGTCCTCGGTGAATACCTTGCGCAGCCGGTCGGGCGTCGAGGCGTTGCCGAAGATCGCCGGATCCTGATCGCTGATACGCCGTTGCAGGGTGTCGTTGGTCTCTTCGATATCCGGCAGCCGCTTGTGGCTGGTCACGCGGCGCGGACGAATCCGGCCGTCTGCCGCCGGTCGCGGCGGGGTCAGACCG
>CAZNMK010000429.1:0-2773 GCA_964574045.1 uncultured Roseovarius sp.
CGTTACCTTGGTGACGCACCATCGGTATCCGAGCGGGGCGACAAAAACAAACGATACATTCCGTATGTTGAAATCAGTCGCTTATTGTGGCGAGATTCGGAAACATTTGGGGCAGCGCCTGCCGCATTGCCTGCACAGTTTCGACACAATCGCGCTTTCTGAGCCGGGCGGTGCCGCGCGCGAACAGCCGAATCGCCATCGCCTGATCGGCGTCACCGCTGAGCCCGACGCAGAGCGTGCCCAGCGGGCCGTTCCAAAGATGGCGCTGATAGCGCGCCTGGCGGTACCGGTCGAGGAAATCGGGCTCGACACGGGCCCCGCCGCCGGCCGCGCGCAGCGCCCGCGCGGTGATGCGGGTGACCTCGACGGGTTCGAAATGCGCCAGCAGCACCGACACCAGGTCGCTGTCGAAGAAATCCAGGTCCGGGGTTTCGCCGGGGGCGGTGGTCTCGACCAGGGCGGGCTCGCCCTCGCGCGGCAGCACCGCGATGTCGCATTGCGCCCGCCGGCCCTTGAGCGCGGCATCGACGGCCCTCGATACCGCGTCGATGCCGGGCGGGCTGAAGAACGCGCCCTCGACCCGGTCGCGCATCCCGGCGGTGACGATGACGTGCATCTTGCCCAGCTGGTAGCGGACGAAGCCGCGTTCGATCAGGGCGTGGATGGCGCGGTGCACGGCGGTGCGGCCGAGCCCGCTCAGCTCGGTCAGCCGCTGCGGCGAGACGGGACCGTGTTCCAGCACCAGCCCCAGCACCAGCAGCGCCCTGCCCGCCGAACCGGTGACCGGGGCAGGGGTCTCGCCGTCCTCGCCTTTCATCGGCCGGCCCCGCCCGCGGTGGCGGCGCGCGCGTCGCCGGGCGACGAGGGGGGGGCGCCGTCGTCATAGGTGCGCTCGGCCAGGCTGGCGGCGGCAATCCCGCGCTGGAGCGCGGCGACGAACCTGGCCTCGGCCCGGCTGAAGCGGCTGGCGGGATTCGTGACCAGGTGGATGTCGACCGCCGGCGGCGACCGGTAGGGCGGCAGCCGCCAGAGCGTGCCTGCGGCGATGTCCTGGCGCACGACATGCAGCGGCAGCGGGCCAATGCCCAGCCCGCATACGATCATGCGGCGCACCTCTTCGAGGTGGCTGGAACTGCCGACGATGTTGTGATCCAGCTCGTTGTCGCGGCGAAAGGCGGCGACCGGGCGCAGGGCGTCGTCCATGCTGTCGGTGTCGAACGACACCGCCGCGCAGCCGCGCAGATCGCCGATATCCAGCCCGCTGCGCCCGTAAAGCGGGTGCGGCGGGCCGCAGAAGAACCCGAAATATTCGCGGTAGATATGTTCGACCTTCAGCCGCGCGGGGCGCCGGTTCATCAGGCAGATGCCGAGCGGCGCGACCTTGTCCATCACCCCGCGCAGCACCTCGCGGCTGGTCTCGACGCGGATCTCGAAGGTCACATCGGGATAGGCGCCGTGAAACTCCGTCAGCGTACGGTCCAGGATCGGGGTGACGACATGGCTGGCCAGCAGGATCTGGACATGGCCGGTCAGGTACTTGGTGGCGGCCTGGGTCAGGTCGCCCAGCCGCGAGACAGAGCCGTATATCTCGGTGCATTCGCGGTATAGCGCGCGCCCCGCCGCGGTCAGCCGGAAGGCGCCGCCGCCGCGTTCGATCAGCCGGTTGCCGAGCTGCGCCTCGAGCCGCGCCAGCGCCGCCGAAACCGTGGGCTGGCGGCGCAGGAGCCGCGTCGCCGCGGCGGTGATGCCGCCCTCCTCGACGATCACCACGAAGGTGCGCAGCAGGTTCCAGTCGAGGTTGGTGACGAACTTGTCGGTCGCGCTCATGGGCGGGCCATCATTCCTGTCTATGTGCCAGATAGGTATTATCAATTTGATGGATTTCGGCGGGCGCTGCAATAGTTCGCGTGCGAGGCCCCGGCGGAAGAGGGCCGGAACCAACGGGAGAAAAATCGATGACAACCTTCAGATTGCTGGCCGCCACCGCGACCGGCGCGCTTTTGGCGACGGGTGCCCAGGCCGTGGACTGCCCCATCAAGATCGGCGGCATCGCGCCGCTGTCGGCCCCCGGCACCGTGGTCGGCGGCGAGGCGATGCGCGAGGCGATGCTGATCGCCGAGGAAGACATCAACGCGGCCGGCGGCGTGCTGGGCTGCGACATCGAGGTGGTGATCGGCGATTCCGAGGGGCTGCCGGAAAAGGCCACCGCGATCATGGAAAAGCTGATCGCGCAGGACGGCGTCGCCGCCGTCGGCGGGGGCTATCACAGCTCGGTCGGGGTGGCGTCCAAGGACGTGGCCGACGCCCGCGGCGTGCCGGTCGTCTTTGCCGAGACCTGGAACGACACCATCACCGGCGACAAGCAGAAGTACATCTTCCGCATCGCGCCGCTCAGCTCCTGGGCCTCGGCCACGATCTGGCAGTTCGCGCTGACCGTGCCGGGCGTCGAAAAGGTCGCGATCCTGACCGAGAACACCGATTACGGCATCCCCGCCTCCGAGGAAACCGCGCGCGGGTTGGAAACCGGGGGCGTGGAAAGCGTGACCTTCTCGGTCGATATCGGCACCCAGGACTATGCCGGCATCGTCCAGCGCATCAAGGCCGAAAACCCCGACATGATCATCACCCTGGTCACTGGTGAGGCCGCCTACAACTTTACCCAGCAGGCGGCGGATGCCGGTATCGGGCCGCTCGATCTGCCCTTCGTCACCGGCCAGGACGCGCTCGAATCGGGCGCCTACTGGCAGAACGTGCCCGACGGGCAGTACGCCTT
>CAZNMK010000430.1:0-2773 GCA_964574045.1 uncultured Roseovarius sp.
CAGCTTGACCTGGGTGTCGTTGGCCTCCGACCCGGAATTGGTGAAGAACACCTTGCTCATCGGCGCCGAGACCTTTTCGACCAGGTAATCGGCAAGCTCGATCGCGGGCTCGACCGCCTTGTGGGCGAAATTGTGGTAGAAGGGCAGCGCCTGCATCTGCCGCAGCGCAGCGTCGACCAGCCGGCTTTCGCTGAACCCGAGGGAGGCGCACCAGAGGCCGGCCAGCCCCTCGATATAGGCGCGCCCTTCGTCGTCGAATACATGGATGCCGTCGCCGCGGGTGAAAATGGCGGGGCCGCATTCGGCATGCGCCGCCAGGTTGGTGAAGGGGTGCAGATGCGCACGCTTGTCGCGGGCGTGGGCGGAGTTCACGAGGGCGTCCATGATTTTTCCTGTTTTCGGAATTTCATTTCAGTTATCAGAATTTTAGTTTCGTCGAGAGAATTTCGTCAAGAGGAATCTGCTCTGCCTCAGCCCATTTCGCATGCTGGGGCGTGTCAGGGGACGGAGCGGCGAAGAGATGATAACGAATTTTTCGTCTGTTTTTCAATTGTTTTCCGGAAATTATCGCTATATTGCAGGGAATCGCATGTTCCGGCGCCGGGCGGGCTTGCGGTTCGGCGGGAAGAGCTATACTAATTCCATAAATCGGAATTGGAGGCCGAATGTCACAGCCGACGACACCGCTGGCGCGCTACATGCGAATCCTCGAGGTGCTGGTGTCATGCCCCCAGGGGCTGAGCCTGACCCAGATCGCCCAGACCGTGGGGCTGGGGGCAAGCAGCGCGCATCGCCTGGTCAACTCGCTGTGCGAGATCGGGATGGTGGACCGCCGGACCGACAGCAAGACCTATGTGCTCGGCTCCCGGATGGAACGGCTGTGCCGGCTTGCCGTATCGCCGCCATCGGTCGTCGACATGGTCGACCCCGAGCTGCACGAGCTGGTGCGCGAGTTCTCGGAAACCGCCTATCTGGCGCAGCTGAACGGGACATCGGTGGAATCGATCGCCATCGCCGTCCCCGATGACGGCGAGATGACCTACGTTCAGCCCGGACGCGTCATGCCGATCCACGCCACGGCCTCGGCCAAGGCGATACTGGCGCATCAGAAACCTGAGGTCATCCGGCAGCTTCTCGGCCAGCCGCTGACGCGATACACCGAGAACACCTCGACCGATCCGCAGGAGGTCATGCAGGAACTGGAAACGATCCGCAGCCAGGGCTATGCCATCTGCGACAACGAACTCGACCCCGGCGTGCTCAGCCTTGCGGTTCCGGTCCAGGGCGCGAACGGAGAGGTCCGGTTCGCCATCGGCATCTCGGGGTTTTCGCAGCGGATGCGGACCAAGCCGGCAAAGGAGGTCGCCGCCAGCCTGCGACGCGCCAGCCGGGTTCTGGCGGCGAAGCTGCAACAGTTCCGCATGGCGTAGGCCACTGGGTCCGTCACCGTCGTTGCAAGACCGAGTTCCCCGGGACCGGCCCCGCGGAACATCCCTGCGCGGCGGGTCAGTCGTCGAGCGTCAGGTTGTAGATATGGTCGGACAGGACGGACAAGAGCCTGTCCTTGTCGTTGTCCTCCAGCGCGGCGATCATTTCGTCGTGTTCCTCGACCAGCAGCAGCAGGTTGGTGAACTCTGCCGGATACCTGCGCACCAGCTGAATGTGCATGTTTCCGAACGCCAGGTCGGAATACATGTCGGACAGGTACGAGTTGCGGGCGAGGCCGACAAGAACCTGGTGAAACTCGGTGTTCAGGCGGCTCCACTCGACTATCTTGTTCTTCCTGCCCGACATCGCGACCTTGCGCATCCGGTCGTTCAGGCCGCGCAGCTTTCGGGCATCCGCCTCGGTGGCGTTGTCGAAGCCAAGGGCGACAACCGAGCGTTCGAACAGCTCGCGGGCCTGGACGAACTGGCGGAACTCGGCCGGGGTGGGCTTGGCGACGACAAAATACCCGCGGTTGGGTTCGGCGCGCACCAGCCGCGATGCAAGCAGACGCGCGAGCGCCTCGCGCACGGGGATCATGCTGACCCCGTATTCATCCGCGATCCGCTTGATGCGGATATGGGCGCCCGGTTCCAACTCGCCGATCAGGATCGCATCCCGGATCAGCGTCACGAGCCGCTCGACCAGGCTGACCTCTTCGATCTTCTTGCTGCCGTTCTCCGCCAATTGCCCGCCCCGCCGGCCAGTTCCGCCCCTGACTATTTTATATAATCGTCAGTGCGGCAATTTTCCATGATTTTCAAGGCATTTCGGCAGACGTGTCCGAACCGGGCCCGTTTGATGGGTTGCCGGCAGTCCGGTTGGCGCATGGGCTTTCGCGGCCCTTCCAATCCGCCCTTGCACAGAAAAATATTATATATTATCCTGCCGTCCGGAACGATCAGCTTGAAGGGAGCGGACCCCGTGTCGACACCAACCCACCGCCAGAGAATCCTGTCCGTGTTCAGCGGCGAAACGGTCGACCAGATGCCCTGGGTGCCCCGGATCGACCTTTGGTTCAACGCGCAGGAGGCGCGCGGAACCCTGCCCGAGCGTTTTCACGGGATGCAGGTCGAGGACATTCACCGGGCGATGGGCTGGCCCCTGCACAAGATGATCGCGGAGTTCAGCCGGTGGGACAGCTGGGAGGACCAGCTTCACTTCGGCATCGGGCTTTACAATATCAAGGAATTCCCGGCCAGTTTCGCCTTTTCCCCCGACATCGACATCCGCGCGCGGCGCGACGATTCCGGCGGCGGGAACATGACGCTCGTGGAATACCACACCC
>CAZNMK010000431.1:0-2772 GCA_964574045.1 uncultured Roseovarius sp.
GGGGGCAGAGCGAGCTGGTGCAGTTCGTCGACGGCGATTGCACGGTGGAACCCGGTTGGATCGGCACCGCCGCCGCCTTTCTGGACGATCATCCGCGGGTGGCCGCGGCCTGCGGCCGGCGGCGCGAGCAAGACCCCGGCGCCTCGGTCTACAACCGCCTGTGCGACCTGGAATGGCAGGGGCCTGCGGGCGAAACCCGCGCCTGCGGCGGCGACGCATTGATGCGGGTTTCGGCGCTCGACGCGGTGGGCGGGTTCCGCGCCGGGCTGATCGCGGGCGAGGAACCGGAACTGTGTGTGCGCCTGCGGCAAGCGGGGTGGGCCATCTGGCGGCTCGACGCGGCGATGACGCGGCACGATGCGCGCATGACGCGCCTTGGCCAGTGGTGGCGGCGCAGCGTCCGCGCCGGCCATGCCTTTGCCGAGGGCGCGCATCTGCACGGCGCCCCGCCCGAACGCCACTGGGTGGCCGAGACCCGCCGGGCGCTGATCTGGGGCGCTGGCCTGCCGGCGCTGATCGTGCTGGCGGCGCTCGTCCACCCGGCCGCGCTGGCGCTGGCATCGGTCTATCCGGCGCAGGTGTTGCGGCTCGCCGCCCGCAAGGGGCTGTCGCGGCGCATCTCATGGCAATGGGCGGCGTTCACCGTGCTGGGCAGGTTCGCCGAGGCTGAGGGCGTGCTGCGCTTTCGCACCCGCCGGCTGCTGCGCCGCCGCGCCAGCCCGATCGAGTATCGCTAGTCATGACCGCCTCGCCCCGACAGACGCAGGCGCAGCGCCGCCACCGCCAGCCCCGGCAGGATCGCGGCGCAGCGGGCATAGCGCGGCCCCAGCCGGCGCAGGTCGCCCAGCGCGCGCCACAGCCATTCCAGCGCCAGGCGCCGCGCCCAGGCGGGTGCGCGCCGTTGCCGCCCGGCGATGAAATCGAGCCCAGCGCCAACCGATGCGAACCCGACGCCGGGTGCCTGGACCCGCCCGCGCGCGGCCAGGCATTCCTGTTTCGGTGCCCCGAGCGCCAGCAGGCACAGGCCGATCTGCCGGCCCCGCAGCTCGTCCAGAACCGCGCCGGCCGCGTCGCTGCCGGGGTCGAAACCCATCGGCGGGGCATGGCGCCAGGCGATGTCGAGCCCCGGCACCTCGGCCGTCAGCCGCTCGCTGGCGCGTGCCAGCGTGCCGGCGTCGCTGCCCACCAGCGCCACCGGCACCCCCGCCCCGGCGGCCAGGGCGCAGAGCGGGCGCACCAGGTCGGCGCCGGGCAACAGCGCCACCGGGCGCCCGGCCAGGCGCGACAGCGCCACCACCGGGTTGCCGTCGGCCACCACCATGTCATGGGCCGCATAGGCGGCGGCAAAGGCGGGATCGCCGCGCAGCTTGACCAGGTGATCGAGGTTGAGCGTCGCCAGCGCGAACCCCTCGCGCGCGTCGAAACGCCGCCGGATTTCGGCGGAAAGCCGGTCGAAGTCGCGGATATTGACCGCGATTTCCCTGTCGCCGATGTGGAACTGCATCGGGGATCGCCCCTGCCCGGCCCGCTTGACACCTGTCCGCAACCCCATCCTATAACCGCAAGACGCGCCTGGGCCAGCCGTAATCGGCGCCCGGCGCGGGGCGGATAGGATACCGATGCCCAACGCGTTCGCATATCTGATGCTGATGATCTGGCCGGCGGTCTGCCTGGTTCTGTTCCGCCGTCTGGGGCTGGAACGGGCGATCGTCTGGAGCATCCTCGGCGGATACCTGCTGCTGCCCCCGCGGGCAGAGTTCGACCTGCCGCTGGTGCCGAATTTCGACAAGACGTCGATCCCCAACCTGTGCGCGCTGGTCTTCTGCATCCTGATCGCGCGGCGGCGGGTGCCGGTCTGGCCCGAAACCCGGCTGGTGCGGGTGCTGTTGGTGGCGTTCCTGGCCGGGACCGTCGCCACCGTTCTGACCAACACCGATCCGATCCATTTCCGGTCGATCTTCGCGACCGAGCCGGTTTCCTTCATCACCCATTCGCTGCCCGGTCTGCGGCCGATCGACGTCGCCTCGGTGCTCTCGTCGCAGGCGATCGCGCTCATTCCGTTCGTTCTGGGCTGGGCGTTCCTGTCGTCGCGGACGGGCACGCGCGAACTGCTGCTGGCATTGGTCGCGGGAGGGCTGGCCTATTCGGTGCCGGCGCTGGCCGAGATCCGCCTCAGCCCGCAGATCAACATCTGGGTCTACGGCTTTTTCCAGCACGATTTCGGCCAGATGATGCGCGAGGGCGGCTTTCGCCCCATCGTGTTCCTGCCGCACGGTCTGTGGATCGCCTTCTTCTTCATGACGGCGCTCCTGTCGTCGGCCGCGCTGGCCCGCGATGCGGACCGCGGCGCGCGGTCCCGGTTTCTGGCGGCAATGGTCTATCTCGCCTTCGTGCTTTACCTGTGCAAGAGCCTCGCGCCGTTCCTCTACGGGCTGGCGCTGACGCCGGTGCTGCTGGCGACGTCGCCACGCCTGCAGGTGCGCCTTGCCTTGGGGTTCGCCGCGATCGCGGTGCTCTATCCGGTGCTGCGCGACTATGGGCTGGTGCCCACCGACCGGCTGCTGGCCTGGGCCGAGGCCATCGACCCCCGGCGCGCGCAATCGCTTGCCTACCGTTTCGAGAACGAAGCGATGCTGCTCGAACGCGCGCACGAAAGACGGCTCTTCGGCTGGGGCATATGGGGCCGCAACCTGGTACGCGACCTGCAGACGGGCGACCTGATCTCGGTTCCCGACGGCGAATGGATCATCGTTTTCGGCACCTTCGGCTGGG
>CAZNMK010000432.1:0-2770 GCA_964574045.1 uncultured Roseovarius sp.
GCTCGGGCCACGATGTGGTGCTGGTCGGGGACGGCGAAACCGTGACCGTGCCGGTGCGCGAGGTCAAACCGGTCGATGCCACCGGCGCGGGCGACCAGTTCGCCGCCGGGTTCCTTTACGGCATGGCCACCGGCAAGCCGCTGGCGGTGGCGGGGCGGATGGGCTGCATCGCCGCGGCCGAGGTCATCGGGCATGTCGGCGCCAGACCCGAAGCCAGCGTCAGGGACATGTTCGCCGCCGAGGGGCTGATCTGAGCCGCCAGCTTGTGGTGCGTCAAATCATACCCCTTTCCCGCTCCCCGGGCTCGACCCGGGGCCTCTCCGGCGGGCTGGGCGGGGCCCCGGGTCAGGCCCGGGGCGGGCGTTTCCAGTTGAATGCGATATTCTGCTAATCGCCCAGCTTGGCGTGCACCTCGTCGAGGTCGATCTCGCCCAGCGGCATCTTGTTGGCGGGGTTCTCGAAATCGTACTTGAAGAGCTCGAAATCGCGCTTGTAGATCTCATAGACCAGGTGCATCGACAGGTCGTCGAAATAATCCTCGACCGGATGCGCGCGCTTGGGTCCGTGGCCGGCGCTTTCGTTGAAGCGAGGGATCTTCTTGAGGTTGACCTTCTTCGGGGTCTCGATCGCGTCCAGCACGCCCTGCATGCCCTCGTTGAACCTCTCGGTCCAGAAGATGGCGTTGTAGCGTCCGCCATTGACGATGAAGGTCGACACATGCCCCGACATCGCCGACCAGTGGATATCGGGCTCCATCGGGCGTCGCCAGCGGATGGTGTCGCGGGCAAAGAGCAGAAAGCGGCGGAAACTGCGGATCTGGTCGAATTCCTGCTGCCCGTCCTCGCCGCCGACCTCGATGCCGTATTTCTGAATGAGCAGCGGCACGAGCTTGCCGCGATAGCGCTTGCCGTTGCGCTGGATGCCGCAGATCTTGTCGAAAAAGCTCGACAGGATGCGCGTGTAGGGGTTGCGCACGCAGGTAAAGGCATAGGTGTCCTGCGCCTGCACGTTGGCGCGGATCAGGTCCTGGCTGTCCTCGCGCGCCCACTTGTGCAGCCCCCTTTCGGCGTCGTGGATGTCGCCGTCGAAGAACTTGCCGTGATCGGAAAAGTACAGGACCTGCCCGATCGTCGAGCAGGCGCATTTGGGCACCACGCGGTAGATGACGCTTTCGCTTTCGGTCATCCATGTGCCCGGAAATCCCATCTGCCGTGTCTCCTGCCCCGCCTGGCCCGGTTTTCCGGGCTTCTGATTAGTACCGCGTCGAAAACCCGCGCGGAAGGAGGTTTCTTCAATCCGCGTTCATGTCTATCAATGTAAACAATAAAGACTAACCGGGGTAGGCCGTTTCGCGGATGGCAAGGATCGCGTTCATACTGCTGTGTCACAAGGACCCCGACGCGATCATCCGTCAGGCCCGGATGCTGACCGCCGCGGGCGACTACATGTCGATCCATTTCGACGCCCGCGCCCGGACCGAGGATTTCGCGCGGATCAGGGGCGCGCTCGCGGACAACCCAAACGTCACCTTCGCGCGCCGCCGTGTCCGCTGCGGCTGGGGGGAATGGTCGCTGGTGCAGGCGACGCTGCACGCGATCGAGGCTGCGACCGACGAATTCCCGCGCGCCACGCATTTCTACATGCTTTCGGGCGATTGCATGGCGGTCAAGTCCGCCGCCTATGCGCATGACTTTCTCGATGCCGACGACGCCGACTACATCGAAAGCATCGATTTCTTCGCGGGCGACTGGATCAAGACCGGGATCAAGGAGGACCGGCTGATCTATCGCCACGTCTTCAACGAGCGTACCCAGACCCGGCGTTTCTACGCCGCCTACAACCTGCAGAAACGGCTGGGGCTGTCGCGCGCCATTCCCGAGGACCTGCAAATCCAGATCGGCAGCCAGTGGTGGTGCCTGCGCCGCCGCACGATCGAGGCGATCCTCGATTTCGCCCGCCGGCGCCGCGACGTGATGCGGTTCTTCCGCACCACCTGGATCCCGGACGAGACGTTCTTTCAGACGCTGGTGCGTCACCTCGTCCCCGAGACGGAGATCCGCACCCGCACCCTGACATTCCTGATGTTCACCGATTACGGGATGCCGGTGACGTTCTACAACGACCACTACGACCTGCTCTTGAGCCAGGATGCGCTTTTCGCGCGCAAGATCAGCCCCGAGGCGACCGAGCTCAAACAGCGGCTCGGCACGCTCTATGCCGACGACCGCACCGCATTCCAGATTTCGGGCGAGGGGCGCAACCTCTACAGCTTTCTCACCGGGCGCGGCCGCATCGGGCGCCGATTCGCCAGCCGCTTCTGGGAGGAGGAAAGCACGCTGGGCCGCCGGCGCGAACTGATGATCGTGATCTGCAAGAAATGGCATGTCGCCAAGCGCCTGCTGGGGCGCATCAAGCACGTCGCAAACATGCCCACCATCGACTATCTCTTCAACGAAGAGGATACCCCGCTGCCCGACCTCGGCGGCATCCAGTCGACGCTGGAAAAGCGCACCCGCCACCGCCGGGCGCTGATGCGGATGCTGTTCGACTATTTCGAGACCGACCGCCTGATCATCTGCCTGGACCCCTCGAACCTGGACCTGATGCAGGATTTCGCGGGCGATCGGGCGACGACCCGCATGCTCGAGGTGCAGTGCACCTTTTCCGATACCTATCTTGTCGGCCATTGCAAACGTGTCGGCCTGGCCGGCGAACAAACCTCCGACGCGACCTGGGAACGCCTGTTGCCCACCGTGCGCGGCGACATGAT
>CAZNMK010000433.1:0-867 GCA_964574045.1 uncultured Roseovarius sp.
CAGGGCGGGCGTCATGTCGGCAGCCGAGCCGTAGGCCGCGATGGTGCCCAGGGGCGCCATCGCCTGTGCCAGCAGATCGGCGTTGCGGCCGAACTCCACCTCGATGGCGCGGTCGATGCCGGCGCCGCCGGTGGCGTCGAGAACCTTCGCGGCGAGGTCGGGATCGGCATAGTCGAAGACATGATCGGCGCCGGCGGCGCGCACGCGCTCCGCCGCACCGGGCGAGGCGGTGGCGATCACTTGCGCCCCGCCCCAGCGGGCCAGCTGCACCGCATTGAAGCCCACCGCCCCGCCGCCGCCGGAGACCAGCAGCGTCCGGCCCGATACCTCGCCGCCGCCAAAAACGGCATGCGCGGCGGTGAGGCCGGGGATGCCCAGCGTCGCGCCGGTCTCTTCCGAGACGCCTTCGGGCAGCGGTTCGGCCTGGGTGGCCGGCAGGGCGATGAACTCGGCCGCGGTGCCGAAGGGGCGCTGCCACTGCCCGTTCCAGATCCAGACGCGCTGGCCCACGCGGGCCGGGTCGACAGCCTCTCCCACCGCTTCGATCCGGCCGGCACCGTCTGAATGGGGGACGATGCGGGGAAAGGGCGGTCTCGTCACGCCGGGCCGCGTCCCGGCTCGGGCCTTGGCATCAGAGGGGTTGACGCCGGAATGGCTGAGCCGCACCAGCACCTCGCCAGGTCCTGGTGCGGGGGTGTCGATTTCGCCCGTTTGCAGAACCTCGGCCGCAGGACCGAAACGGTCGTACCAGACCGCGCGCATCGCGCTCAGGATGCTTTGCGGCGCAGGCGGATCACCACGTCGACGCTCGCGACCTCGGCGCCTTCGGGCGGGCGCGGCAGGCCGGTGATCCGCAGCTCGTCGCCG
>CAZNMK010000433.1:877-2769 GCA_964574045.1 uncultured Roseovarius sp.
CCGGGGGCGTCCATCAGCCGCTCTTCGTCTTCCCAGTAGAAATGCGGGTGATCGTGGGTGTTGGTGTCGAAATAGCTCTTGGTGCCGTGGACCGTCACCTCCTGCACGAGGCCGGCGGCGCTGAACGCCTTGAGCGTGTTGTAGACGGTGGCCAGCGACACCGGCTCGCCCGCGGCCTGGGCGGCGGCAAAGAGGCTTTCGGCGGTGACGTGGCGGTGGCGGCCGTCCCCCACCAGGATCGCGGCCAGCGCCACGCGCTGGCGCGTCGGGCGCAGCCCGGCCCGGGCCAGCCATTCGGTGCCGCGTTCGATGGTCTGCGTGTCGGTCATCTCGAACCCCTTGGATAATGGGTAATATAGGGGTTGGAGTTGGACAAATTCAAACGGAAATCATGCCGCGGGCGGGGGCGGGTCCCGGGCCGACAGTCTTGCAAGCCGCTTTGCCGCGATGGTACAGGGGCTGGGACATGCCACACCAGACTGGAAGGGGCCGCCTGAATGGCCGAATATCCGAGCAGCTTCGACCGAGAGGAGCTGTTGAAATGCGCCCGCGGAGAGCTGTTCGGACCGGGCAACGCCCAGTTGCCCGAACCGCCGATGCTGATGGTCGACCGCGTCACCGACATCTCGGGCGATCGCGGCGCGCACGGCAAGGGGCACGTGGTGGCCGAGTTCGACATCAGCCCCGACCTTTGGTTCTTCGCCTGCCATTTCCCGGGCAATCCGATCATGCCGGGCTGTCTGGGGCTCGATGGGCTGTGGCAGCTCACCGGGTTCAACCTGGGCTGGCGCGGCTGGAAGGGGCGCGGCTATGCGCTGGGCGCGGGCGAGGTCAAGCTGACCGGCATGGTGCGGCCCGACCGCAAGCTGCTGACCTATTTCGTCGATTTCACCAAGGCGGTTCAGACCCGGCGGCTGACAATGGGGGTTGCGGATGGCCGCGTCGAGGCCGATGGTGAGGTCATATATCAGGTCAGGAACATGAAGGTCGCGCTGTCGGAAAGCTGAAGGACGCAAGGTCGACCGCAAGCTTGCGAGCAACGTCACAGGCAACGTCACAGGGGGAGCGCAGATGCGTCGCGTCGTCGTCACCGGGTTGGGGATCGTCTCCAGTATCGGCATCACCGCGGCAGAGGTGCTGGCCGCGCTCAGGGCCGGCCGGTCGGGTATCACGGCCAACGAGGAAATGGCCGAGCACGGATTTCGCAGCCGCATCGCCGGCGCCATCGGCATCGACCTGACGGAACACGTGGACAAGCGCCTGCTGCGGTTCATGGGGCCGGGCGCGGCCTATGCCCATATCGCCATGTGCCAGGCCATCGCCGATGCCGGGCTCGAGGAGGGCGATGTCGTCAATCCGCGCACCGGGCTGGTGGCCGGTTCCGGCGGGCCGTCGACCAGCGCCATGCTGGCGGCGCACCAGACGGTGCTCAAGACCGGCGGCACCCGGCGCATCGGCCCCTTCGCGGTGCCCAAATGCATGTGCTCGACGGTCTCGGCCAATCTGGCGACGGCGCACCGGATCAAGGGCATCAACTATTCCATCACCTCGGCCTGCTCGACCTCGCTGCACTGCATCGGCAACGCCGCCGAGCAGATCATGATGGGCAAGCAGGACGTGATGTTCGCCGGCGGCGGCGAGGAACTGGACTGGACGCTGTCGTGCCTTTTCGACGCGATGGGGGCGATGTCGTCGAAGTTCAACGACACTCCCGAACGCGCCAGCCGCGCCTTCGATGCCGATCGCGACGGGTTCGTGATTTCCGGCGGCGGCGGCATCGTGGTGCTGGAGGATCTCGACCACGCGCTGGCGAGCGGGGCGAAAATCTATGCCGAGATCACCGGCTATGCCGCCACCTCGGACGGGCACGACATGGTCGCGCCCTCGGGCGA
>CAZNMK010000434.1:0-2763 GCA_964574045.1 uncultured Roseovarius sp.
CGGCGGTGCCGCCGGGCGGAATAGGGATAGGAGGTGATTCAGGTTTTCTGGCCGGAAATCTAGGGCTCCAGCACGCTCAGCCGCGGGTCGGCGCGGATCGCCTCCCAGTCGCGGGCATAGAGCCGGCCCAGATGGGCGCGTTCCTCGGCGCTCCACGGATCGAACCGGCCGTTGTCCCGGTCCTGCGGAAACCGCTCCTGCACCTCTCGCGCGCTCTCGGCCATCGCCGCGGCGCCCTCCATCTCCGAGATCAGCACCAGTTCCTCGACCGCGCGCGCGGATGCGGTCGGGCGCGGGCGCGCCTCGCCCTTTTCCTTCAGCTTGGCGGCATCCACCCCCTCGCCGCAGAAGAGCTGCAGGATGGCCGGGCGCAGCGCCGCGAAATCCTCGAACCGCCAGACATGGATGCGCGCATCGGCAAAGGCATCGGCGGCATCCGCCAGCACCGCCCCCCAGGTCGGCAGCACCGACAGGACGTTGCGGCGCATGCCCTCGGGCGTGATCATCCGCCCCCTGGTCGTCGCCGTGGCGGCGCGCAGATACTCGACATAGGCCGAGGCAAAGAAATCGGCGTAGTCGCGCACCGCCAGGAACACATCCGTGACCGGCAGCGGCAGACGCTTGGCGAAAGCGGCGAAAAAGGTCTTGCGGTGGCGGTAGAGCGTGCCGTCGGTGACGCAGTGGGCGGGCAGGCCGGGGATGTTTTCGTCCGACAGGATCATCCGCCGGGGCGCGAGCGCCAGGGGCTCGGCGAAAAAGGCGTCGGCGAATCCCTGCAGTTCTTCCTCGGCAAAGCGCGTGCGGCGGCGGATCTTGAGCTGCCGGTAGGCGTCGAGCTGCGAGGGAAAGGTCACGTGCTTGCGCAGCTTCTGGTGCGGGACGACATAGACGCTGTGGCGCCCCAGCCAGGGGGCGTTCGCCTCGAGCAGGTTCTGCAGGTGGGTGGTGGCGGTCTTGTGAAACCCCGCGTGCAGGACCGCGTGGCCGGCCCCGTCCGGCGCCGGCTTGACGGCGAAACGCACCGGCCGCACCGGCGGGGGAACATAGGTGCCGCCACCGCCGCGGGGCGAGGTGCGCACCGCCCGGGCCGGTTCGTCGCGGGCAACAGGGGCATCCGGCCCGGCCATCGCCGCCATCAGCCGCGCCGCGCGCGGGTCGGATGCCAGTTCCCCGGCGCGGGCAAGGTGCCACTCGCGGCCCTCGCGTTCCAGCGCCGCCAGCGCCACGTCGCCGCGCAGCTCGTCCAGCAGGGGCGCCGACCGGCGGATCGGCTCGTCCATGGTATCGTCGCGCACGCCCGTCCGGTCGAGCAGCCGCCATTCCGCCAGCAGCGCCTTTTCCCCGTCGTCGTCCCCCGGCACGCCCCGGCGGATGAGAAACGCCTCGGGACTCGGCACGCCGTAGTGATGCAGCCGGGCAAGACGGTGGGAGAACCCCTTCCACGCCGCCCATTGCCCTTCGAGATAGCTTTCGGGCATCGCCATCCCGCCGGCGTCGAACCAGGCGGGCCCGCCCGCCCCGGCACTGAACTGCGGCCGGTGCGGACCGATGCGTTCGACCGTACCGGGGCGAAAGAGCGTCTTGATCCCGCGGGTGATCATCGGCCCGTGCGCATCCTCGGGCGCGGCCATCCGGTATTCCTCGCGCAGCTGTCCCTCGGGCAGGCCGCGCCGGCCGCCGCAGCCAAACGGCCTGCGGCAGACCGAGATCGCATCGGCCGGCCCCACCGCCGCCAGCAGGGCAGGCAGATCGCCGGCCCCGGTACGGACGGCCAGGAATTCGTCGATGTCCACCGGCATCGCCCAGTCCGCGCCAAGCTCGGCCAGGATCGGCGGCAGGGCGCGCAGACCCCGGCGCAGCGGGTCGCGCCTGGGCCGGGGCTCCAGCGGGACGTGCCGGACATGGCCCAGCGCCTCGAGCCGGGCCGCCATCCGGTCGGTGCCGTCCTCGGGGGCGTGGGTGAACAGGATCGCCCCGGCAAAGCCCAGAGTACGGTAATGGGCGATCCATTCCAGCAGATAGGGGGCCTCGTTCCCCGGCGCGGCGGCGATCCAGGCCCGTTCGCCCATCACGCGCCCCGCTCGGCCCCGATCCGGCCCTGTTCGCGGATATTGCTGCGAAAGGCGCGGGTGGCGCGTTCGGCCATCGCGGCACGCCCGTCCTTTTCGAAATAATGCACCAACGAACCGCGATACCACGGCAGCCGCCGCCGCCCGCGATAGAGCGCGTAGAACCTTGCCGCCGTCAGATCGCCGCAGAGCGCCGCCTGCATCACCGGCTTCAATGCCTCGATCTTGCGCAAGAAGACGGCCGATTTGTGGTTTGAAAACCAGCACTTCATCGGCAACACCCGTCCCCGGGCGCCGGGCGCGTCGATGAGGCGCGCGATATGTTTCCTGTCGGGCTCGAAATAGGGGTCATAGAACAGGTGTGCCCGGCCCAGGCTGGCCACCGCCTCGGCCGCATCGCCGAGGGGCAGCGTCCAGTCCTGCCGCCGCCCGGCACGATAGCGCGTCTCCCACGGCACCAGCGCCTCGTTGAGCGTCGATTGCGGGTTGAAGGCCAGCACCGCCGCCCCCGGCGCCAGCCGTGCAAAGGTGAGCGCCGCGAACGCCCCCATCGACGAGCCGGCAAAGACGCAGCGTTCGTACCCGTCGAAGAACCCGCTATCGGCCAGCCGCTGCATCCGGTCGATCAGGCCGGCATCGCGGTACCAGTTGGGCAGATGCGCGTAGACGCCGAGATGGCAGACCTGGTTGTCGC
>CAZNMK010000435.1:0-2746 GCA_964574045.1 uncultured Roseovarius sp.
CTCCCCCGCCCGCGGTCGCGGGCTGCCCTCGGTCTGTTCGCCGGAGCGTTGCAGACTGACTGGACGATCCTTTAGCCATCGCAACGGCAGTCGTTGCCGGCATCGGGCCGCAAGAGAGCATAGATTCTCTCTTACTCATAAACAAGTATAATACATTTTATCTGCCGTCACCGAAAGTGTGATGCTGGCCCCGACGAGCGCGGCTGCCCATGAGCGGGCAAGCGCGGATAGGGATCGGGGAATCGACGATGACGGCAGCCTGGCAACTCGGGATAGATATCGGCGGTACGTTCACCGACGTGGTCGCGGTCAATCCGGGGGGCGGCGGTGTCCGCATGGCCAAGGTGCTGAGCCAAAGCGACCCGGTCGCGGGGATCGTCGATGCGTGCGGGGCGGTCGGGCTGGAACTGGCCGATGTGGCCGACATCATGCATGGCACCACGATGGCCACCAATGCCATCGTCGAAGGCCGGCTGGCGCCCATCGCCCTGATCGCCACCGAGGGCTTTGCCGAAGTCCTGGATATCGGCCGGCAGAACCGGCGCGAGCTCTACAAGATGGCGGTGACGCCGCGGCCCGAACCGCTGGTGCCCGGCGACCGCCGGCTGGAGGCGCGCGAGCGCATCGACGCCCAGGGAGACGAGATCGTGCCCCTGAGCGAGGACGAGATCGCGCGGCTGGCGCGCGAGGTCCGGGCTTTCGGCGTCGAATCGGTCGCGGTTTCGCTGATCCACAGCTACCAGAACGGCGAGCACGAGGCGCGCATCGGCGAGGGGCTGAGCGGCGTAGTGCCCTATGTGGCGCTGTCGCATCAGCTCAACCCCGAGCCGCGGGAATACGAGCGCACCAACTCGACCGCGATGAACGCGGCGCTGATGCCGCTTGTCGCGCGCTATCTCAAGCGGCTGGTCGACCGGATCGGGTCGCAGACCGGGCTGCACATGTTCCATTCCGCCGGCGGCATGGCTTCGGCCGCCTCGATCTCTTCGCGGCCTCTGGCGCTGGCCCTGTCCGGGCCGGCGGCGGGGGTCGCGGCGGCGGCGTCGGTGGCGCGGACGCTCGACCTCGATCACGTCATCTCGTTCGACATGGGCGGCACCACCACCGATGTCAGCATCATCGTCGACGGCAAGGTGCAGATCGACAGCAATCAGCGCATGGCGGGCTATCCGATCCGGCAGATGATGGTCGCGGTCGAGACCATCGGCGCCGGCGGCGGCTCGATCGCGCGGCGCGACGGCACCGCGGTGCGGGTCGGGCCCGACAGCGCCGGCGCCCATCCGGGGCCCGCATGCTACGGGCTGGGCGGCACGCAGCCGACGGTGGCCGACGCCAACATCATCCTCGGCTACATCGAGTCGGGGCGCGAGCTGGGCGGGACGGTTCGTCTCGACGTGCAGAAGGCCGAGGACGCCTTCGCCCCCCTGGCCGAGGCTTTCGGCACCACCATCCAGGAGGCCGCGCTGGGCGTGCGGCGCGTGGCCAATGCCAACATGGCGCGCGCGCTGCGCCGCGTCACCGTCGAGCACGGCGTCGACGCGCGGACCTGCACGCTCTTGGCCTTCGGCGGCGCCGGGCCGATGCACGCGGTGTCCCTGGCCCGCGAGTTCGGCATCGGCAAGGTCGTCGTGCCGCGCTTTTCCAGCGCCTTTTCCGCCTTTGGCTGCATGACCGCCGAGATGAGCTATGCCGAGCAGCGCCCGATCCACATGCAAAGCGCCGCCTGGGACGCCGACGATCTTGCCGCCGCCGTGGCAGGCATGGCAGAGCGGCTGGCCGACCCGCTGGAACGGGCGGGATGCGCCCGGGACCGGCAGCGCGTCGCGGTGGCCGGGCTCTTGCGCTATACCGGCCAGAGCGATGCGGTCGAGATCGCGCTCGCCGAGCCCTATGACCTCGAGGCCGTGGACGCCGCGTTCAAGGCCACGCACGAAAAGCTCTTCGGCTTCGCCACCGACGAGCCGTGGGAGATCGACACGCTGCGCGTGACCGTGACCTCGCCGCCGAAACAGGGCACGCCGGCCCTTGCCGCCGAGGCCGCCACCGCCGCGCCCGAGCCGGTGGCCCGGCGAACATGCTGGTTCGAGGGCGGCAGCGAACGCGAGACCCCCTATTACGACCGCGACAAGCTGCCCGTGGACTGGAAGATTTCCGGGCCGGCGATCATCGAGGATGCCTGGTCCACCATCATCGTCGATCCGGGCGCGGCCGCGTGGGTCGACGCGCACGAGCATCTGCATATCGCCGTGGAGGCCGACCGAGCATGAAACCCCAAGCCAACGCCAGACCCGACCCCTTCACCACCGAGGTTATCCGCAACGCGCTGACCGCGATCGCCGAGGAGATGTCGCTGGTGATCATGCGCTCGGCGCGTTCGCCGCTCTTGCGCGAGGCGGGCGACCTGTCGTCGGCGCTGACCGATGCCGATGGCGGGCTGATCGCCCAGGGCCGCGACATCCCGGCCCATCTCGGCATCATGGGCTCGACGGTGCAGGAGTTCCTCAAGCGCGTCCCCAAGGAGCGGCTGCTGCCCGGCGATGTGTGGTTTCTGAACCTGCCCGAGGTCGGCGGCAACCACCTGCCCGATGTCAAGGCGATCCGCCCGGTCTTTGCCGAGGGCGCGGTCCAGGCCTTTGCCGTCTGCCTGGCGCACTGGGCCGATGTCGGCGGGGCGCGGCCGGGCAGCTATGTGCCCGATGCCCCCGATGCCTGGCAGGAAGGGCTGCGCATCCCGCCGCTGCGCGTG
>CAZNMK010000436.1:0-2728 GCA_964574045.1 uncultured Roseovarius sp.
TACCGCACCGCCGCGAACCCGATCCGAACGCCGCGCGGGGCCGAATACGACGCCTTCGCCCGCATCACCGGCCGGCTGCGCACCGCCTCGCGGCCGCCCGCCGGGTTCGGCGACCTTGCCGCAGCCATCCACGACAACCGCAGGCTCTGGGCGGTTCTCGCCGCCGATGCCGCCGGCGAGGGCAATCTCCTGCCGCCGGAATTGCGGGCGCGGATTCTCTATCTCGCCGAATTCACCCGGCTGCACAGCGGGCGGGTCCTGCGCGCCGGGGCGCCGGCCGAGCCGCTGATCGGGATCAACACCGCGGTGATGCGCGGCCTTGCCGGCCGCGACGACGCGGCATGAGCGGGCTGGTCCTCAAACTGGGACCGCGAGAGCGGGTCCTGATCAACGGCGCGGTGATCGAGAACGGCGACCGCCGCTCGCGGGTGTCGATCGTGACGCCCAACGCCAATGTCCTGCGTCTGCGCGACGCCATCCATCCGGAGGAGGCGAACACCCCCGTCCGGCGCGCCTGCTACGCCACCCAGTTGGTCCTGTCGGGCGACCTGACGCCGGAAGAGGCGCGCCTGCAGCTGCTGCGCCGGATCGAGGAACTGAGCCAGGTCTTCACCGATCCCGACAGCCGCGCCGCCCTGACCCGGGCGAGCAGCGCGCTCCTGCAGGGCAATCACTACCAGTCGCTGAAATCGCTGCGCGCGCTCCTGCCGCGCGAGGACCGGCTGCTGGCGCATCGGGCGGGCTGATGTTCCGCCCGGTCCTGCCGCTTGCCGGCCTGCCCGGCTGGAACCTGCTGAACCGCACCCTCGACACCCAGCGCGCGGCCTTCGACGCCGCACCCGAAATCCAGCGCGACACCGATTATTTCGAGGCCCGGATCGGCAGCGTGCGAACCGCCGAAGAGCTGGTCGCCGACCGCCGGCTCCTGCGCGTGGCGCTGAGCGCCTTCGGCCTGCAGGACGACATCGACAGCCGCTATCTGATCCGCAAGGTTCTGGAGGGCGGCACCGAAAGCCCCGACGCCCTGGCCAACCGGCTGTCGGACGACCGCTATCGCCAGCTCAGCGCGGCCTTCGGCCTCGGCGGCGGTTCGGCCGCCCCGCGCAGCGCCGGGGCGGGATTCGGCGCCGACATCGCCGCGCGGTTCCGGGAACGGTCGTTCGAGGTCGCCGTCGGCGAGCAGGACCAGAGCCTGCGCCTGGCCATGAACGCGGCCCGCGACCTGACCGATCTCGGCACCGACGACGCCAGCGACGACACCCGCTGGTACCGCATCCTGGGCACGCCGCCGCTGCGCAGCGTGTTCGAAACCGCGCTCGGCCTGCCGGACGGGATCGTGCAGATGGACATCGACCGCCAGCTCGACATTTTCAGGCAGGCGGCGCGCGACCGGCTCGGCATCGACAGCCTCGACGCCTTCGCCGATGCGCAAGCCCGCGACAGGCTGGTCGAGACCTACCTGCTGCGCGACCAGATCAAGGCCGGCGGGTCGCTGTCGCCGCAGGGCATCGCCCTGACCCTGCTGCAGGCCGGCCGCGGCTGAAGCGCGTCGCATCGGACCGGATGCGGGCATCCATGATCGCCGGGCATTCACCCGGGCGGGTGGATGCGACTGCATCCGGGTGTCGTGCCGCAGGCACGCCTTGGCGCAAGCCGCCGCAGGCACGCCTTGGCGCGAACTGCCGCAGGCACGCCTTGGCGCGAACTGCCGCAGGCACACGCCCTTGGCGCGAGGGCGGGGCGGGCGCATGCCCGGTCCGAAAGCGGACCGTACGCGATGAATTCGATTGTCCGCAACACTCCTCCTGGCGTGTCGCGCCCGAACGGGAAATCCCCGCACGCGCGCGCGCCCCGGGTCCGGCGCGGGGCCTCGCCCTGCCCCACGGATTGCCGGCTCCGGGGGCGGGCGGGAACGGATCCGCCAGGGGACGATTCACACGAACGGCGGTCCGCGCCGCCGCCCCTACCCCGCCGGCGCAATCGAAGCGGCGCCCCTTCCGGCCCTGGCAGGCGGGGCGGAACGCGCGTGCCCGGCGCCGGCATCGGACTGCCCCGCCCGCCGCAGGATCAATGCCAGCCGGTCGAAGCTGTTTTTCGCCGAAACAGTCTCTGTTTCGGCCAGAAACGCGTCCAGCTCGGCATGCACCCGCAGCGCCATGTCGAGCTCGGGATCGCTGCCCCCGGCATAAAGCCCGGCCCGGATCATGGTTTCCGACCGCGCATAGGCGCCCAAGAGGGCGCGGGCGCGCCGGATCAGCGCGTTTTCCTCGTCGGTGGCCGCGCGCGGCAGGCTGCGCGAGACCGAAGCCAGCAGGTCGATGGCCGGATAGCGCCCGCGCTCGGCGATCCCGCGGTCGAGCACCACATGCCCGTCGAGCACGCCGCGCAGGATGTCGGCAACCGGCTCGTCCATGTCCGAACCGGCGACCAGCACGCTGAAAAGCGCGGTGATGTCGCCCGCGCCCTCGGGTCCCGGCCCGGCACGTTCGGCCAGCGCCATGATCTGGTGCGCGGTAGAGGCGGGATAGCCGCGCAGCGCCGGCAATTCCCCCGCCGCGGTGGCGATCTCGCGGTGGGCCTCGGCGAAACGGGTCACCGAATCGGCCAGCAGCAGCACATGCGCGCCCCGGTCGCGGAAATGCTCGGCCACCGCCATCGCCGTCCATGCGCAGCGGCGGCGCACCAGCGGCGAGCGATCCGAGGTGGCGGCGACGACGACCGAGCGGTG
>CAZNMK010000437.1:0-2721 GCA_964574045.1 uncultured Roseovarius sp.
CCGTGGATATCGCCGCCCTCCGCACCGCCCATCCCGACCACTGGTCCCGCGCCGCGGCGATCCGCGCGCTGACGCTCGATGCCGTCGCCGCCGCCAATTCGGGCCATTCCGGCATGCCGATGGGCATGGCCGACGTGGCCACGGTGCTGTTCGAGAAACACCTCAGGTTCGACGCCGCCGCCCCCGAATGGCCCGACCGCGACCGTTTCATCCTCTCGGCCGGGCACGGTTCGATGCTGCTCTATTCGCTGCTCTACCTGACGGGGTACGAGGGCATGACGATCGGGCAGATCCGCGACTTCCGCCAGTGGGGCGCCCTGACGGCCGGGCATCCCGAGAACTTTCTCCATCCCGGGATCGAGACCACCACCGGCCCGCTTGGCCAGGGGATTTCAAACGCCGTCGGTTTCGCCATCGCCGAAGAGGCGCTGCGCGCCCGTTTCGGGCGCAAGCTGGTGGATCACCGCACCTGGGTCATCGCCGGCGACGGCTGCCTGATGGAGGGCGTCAGCCACGAGGCGATCGGGCTGGCGGGGCGGCTGCAGCTTGGCCGGCTGATCGTGCTGTGGGACAACAACGACATCACCATCGACGGCAATGTCGGCCTTGCCGACCGCACCGACCAGCCCAAGCGCTTTCGCGCCGCCGGCTGGCAGGTGATCGAGGTGGACGGCCACGATCCCGAGGCGATCGACGCCGCGATGACCCGCGCCAGGGCGTCGCGCAAGCCCACGCTCATTGCCTGCAAGACCCATATCGCGCTGGGGCATGCCGCGCAGGACACCGCCAAGGGCCACGGCGCGCTGACGGATCCCGAACAGCTGACCGCAGCCAAGGCCGCCTATGGCTGGCCCTACGGCCCCTTCGAGGTGCCCGACGACATCAAGGCCCGGTGGGAGGAGATCGGCCGGCGCGGCGCGCAGGATCGCGCCGCCTGGTCCGAGCGCCTGGCCGAAACCGGCGCCAGGCGGCGGGCCGAGTTCGAACGCGTCATCGCCGGCGAGCCGCCGAAACAGCTATCGGCCCGTATCAAGGCGCTGAAGAAACAGATCAGCGCCGAGGCGCCCAAGGTCGCGACCCGCAAATCCAGCGAGATGGTACTCGAGATCGTCAACCCGATCATGCCCGAAACGCTGGGCGGCTCGGCCGACCTGACCGGGTCGAACAACACCATGACCGCCGGGCTGGGGGTGTTCGACAACGGCAACCGCAAGGGCCGCTACATCCATTACGGCATCCGCGAGCACGGCATGGCCGCGGCGATGAACGGCATGGCGCTGCATGGCGGCATCCGGCCCTATGGCGGCACCTTCATGTGCTTTACCGATTACGCGCGGCCCGCCATGCGGCTCGCGGCGCTGATGCGGGTGCCGACGGTATTCGTCATGACCCATGACAGCATCGGCCTCGGAGAGGACGGCCCCACCCATCAGCCGGTCGAACACCTGGCGATCAGCCGTGCCACGCCCAACACCAACGTCTTCCGCCCCTGCGACACGGTCGAGACCGCCGAGGCGTGGGAGCTGGCGCTGCGCTCCGCCTCGACGCCGTCGGTGCTGTCGCTCACGCGCCAGGGGGTGCCGACGCTGCGGCGCGAACACACCAACAGGAACCTCACCGCGCAGGGCGCCTATGTCCTGGCCGAGGCCGAGGGCAAGCGCCGGGCGATCCTGCTCGCCACCGGCTCGGAGGTGCAGCTGGCGATGGCGGCGCGCGAGACGCTGCAGGCCGAGGGGATCGGCACCCGCGTCGTTTCGATGCCCTGCTGGGAGCTCTTCGCGGCGCAGGACGAGAGCTATCGCCGCCGGGTGCTGCCCGCCGGGCCGGTGCGCGTCGGCGTCGAGGCCGGCGTGCGCCAGGGCTGGGACCGCTGGCTCTGCGGCGAGCGCGGACGCGAGGCAAAGGCCGGTTTCGTCGGCATGGACCGTTTCGGCGCCTCTGCCCCGGCAGAGGTCCTGTTCGACAAGTTCGGCATCACCGCCGCCGCCGTGGCGGACGAGGTGCGCCGACTGCTGGGCTGACGTCCGGGGCTGCGGTCCGCTCTCGCCCGTCGCGCCCGCCCGGGCGGGCGCGCGCCGTGGCGAACGGCCTCAGTGCCCGCCGCCGTCCCGCCCCCGCAGCATTGCCCAGAGCGGCCCGACCACGCGCGTGGCCAGCGGAATGAGAAGCAGGCCCAGCACCAGCCCGAACACCCCGTCGAGCGTCGCCGTCGCCACCCATGCCACCGCGCCCGCCGCCTGCGGCACGGCCGCGCCGGCCGCCTCGGCCAGCGCCCCGATCGTGTGGCCGGGCTCGGAGATATGGAAGGCATGAAACCCGTGCAGCACGATCGAGCCCCCGACCCACAGCATCGCCGCCGTGCCCACCACCGTCAGCAGCTTCAGCAGCACCGGCATGAACTTGACCAGCCCGCGCCCGAAACCCTGGCCCAGACCGGTATAGGCGTTCTGCGCCATGTAGAGGCCGACATCGTCCATCTTCACGATCAGCCCGACCGCGCCATAGACCGCGACCGTCACCATCAGCCCGACCACCGCCAGCGTCGCCGCCTGCATCCAGATATTGGGCGCCTCGATCGCCGACAGCGCGATGGTCATGATCTCGGCCGACAGGATGAAATCGGTCTTGATGGCGCCGCGCACCTTTTCCTCTTCCAGCCGGCCGGGGTCGCGCACCGACATGTCGGCCTCGATCCGGGCATCGGCATGGGGAAAGAGCGCG
>CAZNMK010000438.1:0-2711 GCA_964574045.1 uncultured Roseovarius sp.
GACGCCGGCGTTGATATCGAGCACGCTGGCGCCGGCCTCGACCTGGGCTATGGCGTCGGCCTCGACGGTCGAGAAATCGCCCGCCTCCAGTTCGGCCGCCAGCTTCTTGCGCCCGGTGGGGTTGATCCGCTCTCCGATGACGCAGAACGGCTGATCGAAGCCGATGATGGCGGTCTTGGTCTTGCTCTCGACGATGGTGCGCGTCATGGGGGGTCCTTCAGGTCGCGTTTGCGGGTTTGGCGGCGGCGCCACCGTTCTCGATGGCCCAGTTGGCATTGGCCTTGATACCCCCCAGCGGAAAGAAATGCACGGCCTCGATGTTGAAATCGGGATGCGCGGCCTTGTGGGCGGCAAGGCGGGTCAGCACCTCGGTGGGGTTGTAGGGCACCATCAGCTTGGAGACGTCCATCGCGCGCTTTTGCAGCACCTTCAGCGACGGGCCGACGCCGCAGGCGATGGCGAACTTGATCAGCGTCTGCAGCTTCGCCGGCCCGGCGATGCCGATATGGATGGGAATGGCGATGCCCTCGGCGCGCAGCCGGTCGGCCCAGGCGATGATCGGTTCGGCGTCGAAGGCGAACTGGGTGGCGATCGCCATCTTCGCGTCGGTGCGCTCCGAGAACTTCTGCTTCCACGTCAGCGCCGCGTCGACATTGCGGCTGCCGCCCTTGGGGTCGATGTCGCGGTTGCCCTCGGGGTGGCCGGCGACGTGCAGGCGGGTGAAACCGGCGCGGTCGAACGCCCCCGACTCGAGCAGCTGCATCGAATCGCGGTACTCGCCATGCGGCCTGGCCACGCCGCCGGCGAGCAGCAGCGCCTCCTTGACGCCGGCCTCGCCCTGGTAGCGCGCGATCCAGTCCTCGAGCGTGGCCCGGTCCCTGATGATGCGGGCCGGGAAATGCGGCATCGCCGTGTAGCCCTCGGCCGTCAGCCGGCGCGCGGTGGCGACCATCTCATCGATCGGGACGCCCTCGATATGGGCGATGTAGACGCGGGTGCCCGCGGGCAGCAGGTCGCGGAAATCCTCGACCTTTTCGGCGGTGCGCGGCATCACCTCGATGGAATAGCCGCGCAGGAATGCCTCGAGCTCGGGGTTGTGGGTGCCGGGCGCGGCGGCGGGTTTCTCGCGCTTCTTGAAGTTCAGCAGAGCCATCGCGGCCTCCCATAATGCTGATACGGGCCTCATGCCCAGCCATCGTTGGCGATCAGGGTCTTCAGGCGATCATCGTCGTATTCGGCGTCGATGCGGGCCGCTTCGGCCTCGGCCGCATCAAGGGGGTCGCCTTCGGCCCGGCCGGCCGCGACCTTGCGCCACTCGGCCAGGTAGGCGTCGGTTCCCTGGGCGCCTACCTTCATCGCGGCGCGGTCGATGGCCTGTTCGAACCGTTCGGGCAGCGGCCGCTTGCTGCCACGGCGGCCCTTGCCGACGATGACCTGCGCCGGGATGTCCCGCCAATAGACGATGGTGACCTCGTTCATCGCTGATTCCCTGTTTCGGTGCCTCTCTCTAATCGACGCGACCCCGCCGGCGGGGTCGGATTTCGACAAAACGCGCGCATCAAGCGACAGCGCAATGCCTAGCATTCGCTGCAAAGCGAGACCATCCCGGTCAATCGGAAAAACCTTCATCTCGATGTTGCGGCGCGGCTAATGCTTGCGCGCGCGCGCGCCAGCCCCTAGTTTGGATGCAACTCGAAATGGAGGGCGTGGTTCATGACGCCCAGGCGTCCCGTAGGTGCGGGCGCGCTCCCCGAAGCGGTCGAGAGCCCCGCACTGACCCGCCCGGACGCAACGCCGCTTTACGCGGCGCTGGATCTGGGCACCAATAGCTGCCGCATGCTGATCGCACGCCCCGAGGGCGATCAGTTCAAGGTCGTGGACAGCTTTTCGAAATCGGTGCAGTTGGGCGCCGGGCTGGAACGGTCCGGCCGCCTGTCGCGCGGGTCGATCCAGCGCACGGTGCAGGCGCTCAGGGTCTGCCAGCAAAAGCTCAAGCGCAGCCGGGTGCGCCGGATGCGCCTGGTCGCGACCGAGGCGTGCCGGCGCGCCGACAACGCGGCGGAATTCATGGATACGGTGCGCCGCGAGACCGGCCTCAGGCTGGAGATCATCGACCCCCAGCAGGAGGCCCAGCTCGCGGTCGTGTCGTGCGCGCCGCTGGTCAGCCCGGCGACCGAACAGCTGCTGGTGGTCGATATCGGCGGCGGATCGACCGAACTGGTGTGGATCGACCTCGCGGGCGTGCCGCCGCGCGACCGGGTGCGGGCGATGATGCGGATGCATGGCGGCTTCGACGCGCCGGGGGGCGGGGGGGCCAAGGCCCGGGTCGTGGACTGGATCAGCGTGCCGCTGGGGGTGGCGACGCTGCGCGACCAGTTCCGCGATGTCGAGGACGACGCCGCGCGTTTCGCGCTGATGAGCTGGTTCTTCGAGGAGAACCTCGCCGAATTCGCACCCTACAAGGACGACCCCCCGCGCGAGGGATTCCAGATCGTCGGCACCAGCGGGACCGTCACCACGGTGGCGGCCAGCCATCTGGGGCTCAGGCGCTATGATCGCAACAAGGTCGACGGGCTGCGCATGACCAGCGGAGAGATCGACCGCGTGATCAGCGGCTATCTTGCCCTCGGCCCCGCCGGGCGGCGGCGCGACCCGCGCATCGGCATCGACCGGCAGGCGCTGATCATGTCGGGCGCGGCGATCCTGCAGGC
>CAZNMK010000439.1:0-2688 GCA_964574045.1 uncultured Roseovarius sp.
ACCCCGGTGGGCATGGTGAAGGTCGCGCACGGCGTCACGCCCGAGATGAAAAAGGCGGGCGCCTCGATCGGCTGGACCAAGGAACACGCGATCAAGGGACCCGAGGATTACAGGACGCTGACCTACATCTTTTCCAACCTCAAGATCCTGCCGTCCTACGAGCGTTTCCTGAACTGGAAGGCTTCGGTCGGCGAGGACGGCGTCGCGGCCGCGTTCGGCACCGGGCTGGCGTGCGGATCGCCGATGCATTTCCTGCAAAAGCAGCTGATCGACCCGACCGATTTCTACCTGCATCTCAAGGACTATCCCAGGGAAATGGGCACGCTGCTCGAGGCGCTCGAAGGGATGTACGACCAGCTGCTCGAGGTGCTCTCGGGCGTCGAGATGGATGCGCTGATGTGGATGGCGAACATCGACGACATGCTGACCTATCCCAAGCTCTACGAAGAGCACTTCATGCCCTGGTGCCGCAAGGCGTCGGATCTCCTGCGGCCGAAGGGGGTCAAGATGATCTGCCACCCCGACGGCGAGAACAAGGGGCTTATGGACCTGGTGCGCGACAGCGGCATGGACGTGGCCGACGCGGTGGCGCCCTGGCCGATGACCAAGGTCCGGCTGGAGGAGTATTACCGGCGCTGGTGCAGCGAAGGCACCCTGACGATCCACGGCGGCATTCCCGAAACGCTGCTGCTGGAGAAGTCGTCGACCATGGACGACCTCCGGGAGTTCATGGATCACTTCTTCGGCGCGGTCGCGCCGGGCACGCGGTTCGTGGCCTCGATCGGCGACACGACGCCGCCGGACGCCGATTTCGCCCGGCTCGACTATATCGGCGAACGGATCGCGAAAGAGGGCTCGCTGCCGCTCAGGGCCGGCGACTTCCAGCCGCTCAGCGAACAGATGCTGAAAACCGCCGGGCACGCCGTTTCCCCCGACAAGGCCGTGCAGGCCGACCACGGCGGCACCGGCCGCGGCGATACCGACGAGCATTTCAACGAGATGACCGACATCATCCTGGACGGCGACGAAAAGGGGGTTCTGGTCAAGGCCCAGGCCATGCTCGACATGGGCTATTCGGCGGTGGACATCCTCAACAAGGGCATGCTGCCGGCAATGGACATCATCAGCGACGAGTTCACCGACGGCACGGTGTTCATCCCCGAGGTGCTCTTGTCGGCCCGCGCCATGAACGACGGGGTTCAGATGCTCGAGCCGTATCTGGGTGCGACCAACGCCAGATCGGCCGGGCGCCTGATGGTCGGAACCGTGCTGGGCGACCTGCACGACATCGGCAAGAACATGCTCGTCAGCATGCACAAGGCATCGGGTTTCGAGGTCACCGACCTCGGCGTCAACATCAGCACCGACGAGTTCGTCGAACAGGTGCGAAAGCACCGGCCCCATGTCCTGGGCATGTCGGCGCTGCTGACCACGACCATGCCGCAGATGAAATCGGTGATCGAGGCACTGGAAGAGGCCGGATTGCGCGAGCACGTCAAGGTCATCGTCGGGGGCGCGCCGATCAACCAGGCCTTTGCCGACAGCATCGGCGCCGACGGTTACGCCGGCGATGCCGGACAGGCTGTGGCGCTGTCGCGCGAACTGCTGCCCGAAGAGCTGCACTGAGCGCCGCGAGCGGGGACATGGACGGCGGCAGCCATTTCACGGCCGGCCCGGCCGCAAGGGACTGGATCGCGGTTCTGCTGCTCGATGGTTTTTCGGCGCTGAGCTTGGGGGCGATTGCCGAGCCGTTCTCCCTGCTGCGCCAGAGCTCGCCCGATGCCGGACCGGAACTGCGCCTGGCCGGACTGACCTGCCGCGGGGTCCGTTCTGCCAGCGGGGTGGCTGTCACCTGCGAAATGGACGGCGCAGACCTGACCGCCGCGCTGTCGGGCGCCGCCGGCGCCCCGCAAGCGATCATCGTCTGCGGCCCCACCAACGCGCAGCACGACCACGACGACACGGCACTGGCTTTGCTGAGAAAGGCCAGGCGTTCGGGCGTTGCCCTCTTCGGCGTCGGCCGGATCGCCTGGGCAATGGCCGAGGCGGGTCTGCTGAACGGCGAAAGAACCACCGTCCACTGGGAAACGCTTGCCGCCTTCGGCGAAAGCTGCCGGCGAACGGACGCGTGCAACGCGCTGTTCGTGGCCGACGGCGGCGGCGGGTCGTGTGCGGGAGAACTGGCGACGCTCGACATGATCGTCGACATGATCTCGGCCCATGCGCCGGGGGCGGCCGAAGATATCTGCAACCGCCTTCTGGTCTCCTACCCGCGGCCGGGCAACCTGGTGCAGCCGGGGTCGCAGCAGGACCGCCTTCGCCATGTTCCCGAACTGCTGTCGCAGGCGGCGCGGATCATGGCGCGCGAGATCGAGAACCCGCTTTGCGCGACCCGGATCGCCGAGGATTGCGGCATCTCCGTGCGTCAGCTCGAACGGCTGTTTCGCAAGCACCTGGGCGTGTCGCCGATGCAGTACTATTCGTCCCTCAAGGTGGAAAGGGCGCTGGAGCTTGTCTCGCAGACGGATCTTGCCTTGCACGAGATCGCATTCGCCTGCGGCTTTGCCTCGCCGGCCGCGCTCGCCAGGAAATTCAGGCGGACCTTCGGGATAACGCCGTCGCAATGGCGGGACAGAAGGACCACAGCCCCCGCGAACGCCCCCGGCGGCCGGGCCGGGCGGCCCTGCC
>CAZNMK010000440.1:0-2681 GCA_964574045.1 uncultured Roseovarius sp.
GCGCCATTACATTCCCGAAGTGACCGAGGTGCGCCCGGTTGGGCTCTGACGCGGCCGTCCTGGGGTTCGACACGTCGGCCGCGCATTGCGCGGCCGCTTTGCTGTCGGGCGACAGGGTTGTCGTTGCCCGGTCTGAGGAAATGGGCCGCGGACAGGCCGAGCGGCTGATGCCGCTGCTCGAAGAGGTGCTGCACGAGGGCGGCGCCGGGTGGCGCGACCTCGCCCGGCTCGGTGTGGGGGTGGGGCCGGGGAACTTCACCGGCATCCGCATTTCCGTCGCCGCGGCGCGGGGGCTGGCGCTGGCGCTGGACATCCCGGCGGTGGGGGTGACGGCGTTCGATGCGATCTCGCTGGACTGCCCCGATCCGCATCTGCCCGCCGTCCCCGCCCCGCGCGAACGGTTCTACATCCGCGAACCCGGCGCCCGGCCCCGCCTTGTGCCCGCGGACGCGGCCGGCGGCCTGCCGCTTGCCCTGCCGCCCGATCCGGCGGCGCTGGCCACCGCCATCGCCCGGATCGCCGCCAAGGCAAATCCGCCCTTTCCGGCCCCTGCCCCGCTCTATATCCGCCTCGCCGACGCCGCCCCCCCGCGCGAGGCGCCGCCGGCGATCCTGGACGATGACGCCTGAATCGCTGGCCGCCTGCCACGCGCGCGCCTTTGCCGGGCGCGGCCGGGCCTGGCGGGCAGATGAATTCGCCCGCCTGCTCGACGACCCGCAGGTGATCGTGGCCGGCACCGCCGAGGGGTTCGCCCTGGCGCGGGTGGCGGCGGCAGAGGCCGAGATCCTGACCGTCGCCACCGAACCGGCGGCCCGCCGGCAGGGGCTGGCCCGCACCGCGCTCGAGGCGCTGCATGCGCAGGCCGCCCGGCGCGGGGCCGAGCGGGCGTTTCTGGAGGTCGGCGCCGGCAATCGCCCCGCGCGCGCCCTTTACCGCGTACTGGGATACCGGCAGGTCGGGAGGCGCAGGGAATACTACGCCCGCGCGGATGGCGCGCGCGAGGATGCGCTGGTGCTGGAACGCGGCCTCGTCCCCTGACCCCTGGACCGCTGCCGGCGGCGGGTCCGTGAATTCCGAACAGGCAGGGCGCGGCGGCAGGGATACGGCCGATGCGCCATCACGCAATGCGAGGACAGGTCACAATCTGTGATCGTCACCCCCCGGCCGGGGCCGGGGGCGGCGGCTTGCAATGCACGAAAACTTGACGATAAGGATCGTCATGCAGATTTACCTTCCCATCGCCGAGGTCTCGGTCAACGCCTTCCTGCTGCTCGGGCTTGGCGGGCTGGTGGGGGTGTTGTCGGGCATGTTCGGGGTCGGCGGCGGCTTTCTGATGACGCCGCTGCTCTTCTTCATCGGCATCCCGCCGCCGGTGGCGGTGGCGACCGAGGCCAACCAGATCGTCGCCTCGTCCTTTTCCGGGGTGCTGGCGCATCTGCGGCGCAAGACCGTCGACCTGCGCATGGGAACGGTGCTGCTGATCGGCGGCCTGTTCGGCGCCGCCTTTGGCGTGCTGGTGTTCAATTATCTCAAATCGCTGGGCCAGGTCGACCTGCTGGTGCGGCTTTGCTATGTCGTGTTCCTGGGCATCATCGGCGCGATGATGTTCGTCGAGAGCCTGCGCGCGCTGCGCCGGTCGCGCGGCGGCGGCAAGGCCCAGCGGCGCAAACACACATGGGTGCACCGGCTGCCGCTGAAGATGCGGTTTCGCACCTCGGGTCTCTATATCAGCGTGATCCCCCCCGTGCTGGTGGGGATCGCGGTCGGCATCCTGGCGGCGATCATGGGCGTGGGCGGCGGTTTCATCATGGTGCCGGCGATGATCTACATCCTCGGCATGCCGACCAAGGTGGTCGTCGGCACCTCTCTCTTTCAGATCATCTTCGTCACTGCCTTCACCACGCTGCTGCACGCCACCACGAACTATACCGTCGATGTGGCGCTCGCGGTTCTGCTGCTGGTCGGGGGCGTGATCGGCGCCCAGTTCGGCACGGCCATCGGAACGAAACTGCGCGCCGAGCAGCTGCGCATCCTGCTGGCGGTGATGGTCCTGGCGGTCTGCGGCAAGCTGGCGCTCGACCTGCTGCTGCAGCCGGCCGAACTTTATTCGCTCGGCCCGGCGGGGGGGCACTGAGCGATGTGGCGCCTCGGCCTTCTGCTGCTTGTTCTTGCCGCCCTGCCGGCGCGCGCCGAAGAGGTGGTGCTGGGCCTCAGCCAGGACAAGGTGGCGATCACCGCCAATTTCGACGGCTCGCACATCCTGGTCTTCGGCGCCGTCAAGCGCGAGGAACCGATCCCCCAAGGCCCGTCGCTGCAGGTCGTGGTCTCGATCTCCGGCCCCTCCAGGCCGGTCCTGGTGCGGCGCAAGGAGCGCCGCTTCGGCATCTGGATCAATACCGACAGCGTGCTCGTCGATGCCGCGCCGAGCTTTTACGCCGTGGCCACCAGCGCCCCCTTCGGCGAGGTGCTGAGCAATGTCGAGGACCTGCGCCACCGGGTGTCGATCGAGCGCGCGATCCGGTCGGTCGGGGTGGCGATGAACATCGAGGGCGCGCAGGATTTCGCCGATGCCGTGGTGCGCATCCGCGAGGCCAACGGGCTTTACCGGATCGTCGAGAACTCCGTTGCCGTCGATCAGCAGACGCTCTTTCGCACCGCCATCGACATGCCCGCGAACCTGA
>CAZNMK010000441.1:0-2666 GCA_964574045.1 uncultured Roseovarius sp.
TGCTGCGACGGGGCGGCTGGCAGGTGATCCCCAGTCGCGAACTGGCCCGCGCGCGACAAGAGGGGCGGGCGCTGCCGCGCCGGGCGCTGGCGCTGCATTTCGACGACGGCTATCTCGACAACCACGTCGCGGCGATGCCGATCCTGCGGCGCTACGGGATGCCGGCGACGGTGTTCGCCTCGACCGATTTCATCGATCCCTCGACCGGGTTGCGGCCCGGCATGAACGCCTCGAGCGGCGTGCGCTGGGACGGGTACATGAACGCCGACGAGCTGCGCGCGATGGACGCCGATCCGCTGTTCGAGGTCGCCTGCCACGGCACCGATCACGCCCGCGTCGCGGTCGGGCCGCCGGCGGGGGCGGAGCGCCTGAGCGCAAGGGACTGGAAACGCCACGCGCCGTGGCTGTGGGGGCAGATGCCCGGCAACAAGGCGCGCTGGTACGAGGCCGAAACCCCGCCGCTGCCGCTGGGCACGCCGGTGCCGCAAACCGATGCCGCGCTGTGCGCCGGGGCCCGTGACGAGCCCGCGGCCGCGCGCCGCGCCCGCGTGCTGGGCGACCTGCGCCGGGCGCGGGCCGGGCTGGGCGCGATCCTGGGCCGCGAGGTGACCTTCCTGTGCTGGCCCTTCGACCGGGTGACGCCCGAGGCGCTGGAACTGGCGCGCGAGGCCGGTTTCACGCTCTTCACCGGCGGGCATGGCCAGAACCGGCCGGGCGAAGACCCCGCGGTGCTGTCGCGCGTGCATGTCAACGACCGCGCCGCCGGGCCCGGCATGCCGCTCTGGGTCGAGGCGCTGGTGTTCCGCGCGCGGCTGGGGGTCGCGGCCGGGGCGCTGTGGTGGCTGCCGCTCACCTGGGCGGCGGCGCGGCGGCGCGCGAAGACCCACCCCATCGAATATCAGACGCCCGCCGGCACGGCAGCGGGCGCCCGGGCGACATGACCGCGCGGGCGGCCGCGACGATCCTGCCGGTCGGGGCGGGCCTGATGGCGGCGGCAACGACGCTGGCGGCGGCGCTGGCGATCAAGGTGGAACTGGCGCTGGCGGTCCCGCTGGGGATGCTGGTCGCGCTGGCGATGTTCACGCGGCCGATCCTGGGGCTGGGGCTGCTCTTCTTCTTTGCGCTGATGGACGCCGTGGAAGAGGCGCTGACAGGGCCGCTGGGGATATCGGGGTTTCGCAGCATCGCCCTGATTACCCTGGCGGGCGCGGTGATGGTAACGGATACCCGCCGTCAGAACATCATGACCGCGCTGCGTGAGCCCTCTGTCAGGCTGGGGCTGGCGTTTTCGGCCTGCGTCGCCATCAGCACCCTGCTGGCCATCGACAAGCGCGTGGCCGCCGAGGCCGGCATGCGCCTGCTGTCGGTGTCGTTGCTGCTGTATCTCACCGTCCTGATCGTGCAGAACATGCGCAACCTGCGTATCGTCATCGGCGTTCTGGTCGGCAGCATGGTCGTCTCCGCCCTCATCCTGATCGCCGAGATTTTCCTGCATGTCACGGTGGTGTCGTCCTCGAACGCGGCGCTATCGGCCACCACGGCCGAGGGCGTGTCGCGGTCGTCGGGCGGATCGAACCACGACCCCACCACCGCGGCGCTGATGATGCTGATGGTGGTCACGCTGGCGCTGATGCTGGCGCTAGAGGGCCGCCGTCACCGGGCGCTGCTGCTGGCCGCCGCCGGCATCGGATCGGTGGCGCTGATCTTCAGCTTCGCGCGCTCGGCGATGCTGGTCTATTCGCTGGTGCTGGTGGCGGCGGCCTTTCGCTACCGGCACAGCCGCTATGCGCCGGCGGGGGTGATACTGGGGCTGATATTCCTGATCTTCATGCTGCCATTCGTGCCGGCCAGCTATTTCGAACGCTTCTCTTCGCTGTTCGAGGGGATCAGCGCCGACTGGACGCTGGGGCGACGGCTGACATATCAGATCACCGGGTTCGACATCCTGCGGCAATACCCCGTGTTCGGGGTGGGGCCGGGGAACTACAACGAGCTCTTCACCGATCCCGCATATCGCTATCTGCCGGGGCGCACGCTGCTGCCGCGGCCGCTGCACAACATGTACCTTTCGGTTGCGGTGGAATACGGGCTGGTCGGGTTCTTCTTTTTCATGGCGCTGGTCGCGATGTCGATCAGAAGCCTGCTGTCGGTTCTGCGCGCCCCGGCCAACGACGAGATCCGCACCATCGCGCTGGCCCTTCTCTTTGCCGCCGCGGGGTTCTTTTTCGCCTCGGTCATGAACCCGCATGACGACAACAAGTACACCTGGATCCTGCTCGGCCTCGGGCCGGCGGTGGGGGTGGTCAACCGCCACCTCTCGGTGCCCCGGCTGGAACACAAGGCCGAAGAGGACGCGCCGTGAAGATCGTGGTCGTGGTCAGCGACTTTCCCAAGGTGACCGAAACCTTCGTCGCGGCCAACGTGCTGCACTACCTGTCGCGGGGCCATGACGCGCGGGTCTTTCACCTCAAGCCCTTTCGCCGGGGGGAGGTGGTGCACGAGCACACCCGCCCGGCGGTCGAACGCGGGTTCACCTTTCCCTGGATCGGCGGCGCGTCGGCGGCGGCGCTGGCCTGGGGGCTCTTGCGCCACCCCGGCGCGGTGCTGGGGGCGGTTGCGGCGATCCTTCGCGCCTTCTGGGCCGAGCCGCGGCCGCTGGCGGCGTC
>CAZNMK010000442.1:0-2658 GCA_964574045.1 uncultured Roseovarius sp.
TGCGCCAGCCCCTTGACCATCACCAGCTTGGTGCCGCCGTCCTCCTGCACCAGATAGGCCAGCGACGAGGTATAGGTCATCGGGCTTTCGGGGTCGCGGCGGTCGGACAGAAAAACATCGCGCAGCGCGCCCTCGGGCGTGATGTCGCGGATGTAGAAGGTGATGCCGGGGGCGGGGTGCAGGAATTCGCCCTCTTCCAGAAACCGGGCCGAAACGCTCTGGCGGACCTCGGCCTCGCGCTGGCGCAGCTCGCCCAGGCTGAGCGGGATCAGGTAGTGGCTCAGAAGCGACATGATCAGGGCGATGATGGCGCCGAACACGGCCGCCGCCCGAACGAGCCGCCAGGGCGAATAGCCGGTCGCCTGCACCACGGTCAGTTCGCTTTCGTTGACCAGCCGGTTGGTGACATAGACCGCCGCCGCGAAGGTGGCGATCGGCAGCACGATGCCGATGACGCCGGGCAGCGTAAGCGCGGTGAATTCCAGAAACACCCAGGCCGGCTGGCCGTCGCCGATCAGGCGGTCGAACATCCGCACCGCCTTGTTGATCCAGAAGATCGACACCAGAACCAGCGCGAAGAATCCGAACAGCACCATGAATTGCGACAGCATGTACCTGTCGAATCTGGTCACGCTCTACCCCCAAGGCGTACTGCTTTGAAGCAGCCTAACGGAATTGGCGGCGCGGGAAAACTGCTAACTGGCCAAGCCCGCGAGGCCGCGTTAGGAGTGTGGGAAAGCTGCGCAACCAGGAGCCCGCGATGACCGCCCTTCCGACCGTGACATTCGCCGAAACCGATACCGACAGCCTGGCCGGGTTCGAGGGCCGGGTTGCCGTCTTCGTCAGCCCCGAGGGTACGCTCGACCCGGCCGGGCGGCGGGCCAACCGGCTGACGCGCGGCGCGCTCAAGCGGCTCACGGGCGACGAGGGCTGGAGCAAGCTCAAGCCGGGCGAGATGCGCACGCTGGACTGGCCCGCGGGCATGGCGGCGCGGGCGCTCGACGTGGTGTGCCTGCCGCGGCGCGCCAGCGCGGCCGAGGCCCGCAGGGCCGGTGCGTCGCTGGGCAAGGCCAAGGCCGATGCCGCGGTGCTGGTGATGGCCGGGCCGGTGCGTCACGCCGCCGAGCTGACGCTGGGGCTGGCGCTGCGCGCCTATGCCTTTGCCGCCCACAAGACCGAAGAGGCCAAGGCGCCCGGCGCGGTGACGGTGATGGGCCGCAAGCCGGACGATCTGCGCGCCGCCGCCGCGCCGCGTCTTGCCGCGGCCGAGGGCGTCTATCTGACCCGCGATCTGGTCAACGAGCCGGCCAACCACCTGACCACGACCGAGTTCGCCCGCCGGATCGAGGGGCTGAAGGACGCGGGCGTCAAGGTCACGATCCTGGACGAGGCCGAGATGGAAAAGCTCGGCATGCATCTGCTGTTGTCGGTGGGGCATGGCAGCGACAGCCCCTCGAAACTGGCGGTGATGGAATGGCAGGGTGGCGACAAGGGCGCGGCGCCGCTGGCGCTGGTCGGCAAGGGCGTGGTCTTTGACACCGGCGGCATCTCGATCAAGCCCGCGCAGGGGATGGAGGAGATGACCATGGACATGGGCGGTGCCGGCGTGGTGACCGGGGTGATGCATACCCTGGCCGCGCGCAAGGCCCGCGCCAACGTCGTTGGCCTGGTCGGGCTGGTCGAGAACATGCCCTCGGGGCGGGCCACGCGCCCCGGCGATGTCGTCGCCTCGATGAAGGGCGATACCGTCGAGATCATCAACACCGATGCCGAGGGACGCCTCGTGCTGGCTGACGTGCTTTGGTACGCGCAGGAAACCTATCGGCCCGCCGCCATCGTCGACCTGGCGACGCTGACCGGCGCCATCATCATCGGGCTGGGGCACGAAAAGGCCGGCGTCTTCGCCAATGACGACCGTTTTTGCGCGGCCTTCCTCAAGGCGGCCGAGGCCGAGGACGAGGGCGCCTGGCGGATGCCCTTGGGCGAGGCCTACGACAAGCAGCTCAAATCGCAGATCGCCGACCTCAAGAACGTCGGCGGCCGGCCTGCCGGCTCGATCACCGCGGCGCAGTTCCTGCAACGGTTCGTCGCCGAGGGCTGCCCCTGGATCCACCTCGACATCGCCGGCGTGGCGCGGGTGGGCGAAGAGACCGACCTGGCGCCCAAGGGTGCGACCGGCTGGGGCGTGCGCGCGCTCGACCGGCTCGTTGCGGAGCGCTTCGAGGTCCGCTGATGGGAGAGGCCTATTTCTACCACCTGACCCGCCGGCCGCTCGAGGCGACGCTGCCGGTGCTCCTGGGCAAGGCGCGCGCGGCGGGCTGGCGGGTGGTCGTGCGCGGGGTCGACCGGGGCCGCATGGAATGGCTCGACGAAAAGCTCTGGCTGGGGCCCGATGACGGTTTTCTGCCGCACGGGCTGGCCACTGCGCCCCACGCCGCGCGCCAGCCGGTCCTGCTGACCACCGGCACCGACAGCGTCAACGACCCCCAGTGCCTGATGACGATCGACGGTGCCGAGGTGGCGGTTGAGGAAGTACGCCGCCTGGAACGGGTCTGCGTTCTCTTCGACGGCCATGACGACGCCGCCAAGGACATCGCGCGCGGCCAGTGGGCGGCACTCACCCGGGCCGGTTGCGCGGCGCAATACTGGTCCGAGGAA
>CAZNMK010000443.1:0-2655 GCA_964574045.1 uncultured Roseovarius sp.
GCGCCGGAAACGGCGGCCATGCCGCTGGCGGTGGCGATTGCGTCCTCGGCCCTCTCGAGCGCGGCGATGCGGTCCTCGAACATGCGCACCGTGGGGTTGCCGTAGCGGGCATAGATGAACTCGTCAGGCCCGGACTCGATGAACCGCGCCTGCGCCGTCTCGGCGCTGTCATAGACGAACCCCTGGGTGAGAAAGATCGCCTCGCTCACCTCGCCCCAGCCGCTGCGGCGGCTGCCGGCATGCACCAGCCTGGTGCGCGTCTTCCAGTTCTCTGTCATGTTCCGTCTCCGAGGCATTCGCGCAGCGTCGACGCGACCCGTGAAAGAACCCCCTGAACCCGGCCAAGCGGAAGGAAGCCCTTCATGCCTCGCCTCTTTAGCGGAGTTGTTTAACGTGGCCCGCAATCCGGTAACAAATCGCCACGAGGTCCGCTTTAGCCGCGCCCCGCGCCCGCGTCAATGGGTCTCGCCGCGCCCGTCGTCCGCACCGTCATCCTTTTGCGCGTGATCCCGGAACAGCCCGCCTTGCAGGAAGAAGAAGACAAAGATCGCCGCGGTCAGGCCGAAGGTCTTGAAATACACCCATGTCTCTTCGGACATGCTGCGCCAGACGATTTCGTTGAGCACCGCCAGCCCGAGAAAGAAGAGTGCCAGCCGGCGGGTCAGGATCATCCAGCCCTCGTGGCTGAGCGGCATCACCCCGTCCATCACGTATTGCAGCCAGGACTGTCCGCGCAAAAGCCCCAGCCCCAGCGCGCCGCCGAAGAAGAGATAGATGATCGTCGGCTTCATCTTGAAGAAGCGCGGGTCGTTGAACCAGACGCTGAGCCCGCCGAAGACCACGATCAGCACCGCCGTCACCGCCTGCATCCGCGACAGATGTCCCGTGAGCCGCCAGAGCATCCCCATCGCCAGCAGGAACACCGGGATGAAGCCGGCGGTGACGACGATGAACCCGTCATAGTCGGTGCCGCCGATGGCAAAGGTTTCGTCCTTGAGCCAGAGATAGGCGACGAAAAAGCCCAGGATCGGGCCGAATTCCAGCGCCGCCTTCAGTTTCGCGTTCACTTGCCGTTGCGCCATGCCCTGCCTTTCGCTCTTCAGCCGCCGAATTCAACTATCACGGCGCCGGCCGCGATCAATGCCATCAGCGCAATCCGCCGCGGGCCGACGGTTTCGCGCAACACCAGCCAGCCTATGACGGCGGCGAACACGGTCGAGGTCTCGCGCAGCACCGCCGCCTCGCCGACCTTGTCGAGCCTTGTGGCCAGCATGACCGAGCCAAAGCTGCCATAGGCCACCAGCGCCCCCGCCAGGCCGCGCAGCGCGAGCGGGCGCAGCGGCAGCCCCGACACCCGCCGCCCGATCGGCGTCAGCGCGAAGAGCAGCGGAAAATCGAAGGCGGTGAGAAAGAAGAACCACGCCAGAAAGGTGAACGGATCGGCCGAGGCACGGATGCCGTAAGCGTCGTAGGTGGTGTAAAGCGCCACGAAGAGCCCCGTCGCCGCCGCGAGCATGAGCGCCGGAACCAGCGTCTCGCGGGCGGTCGCCAGAAAGATCAGGTTGTAGACCGCCAGCCCGAAGATGCCCGCCAGCAGAACGCCAAGCCCCAGCCACTGCGCCGGCGTGAACACCTCGCCGAAGATGACCCAGGCCCCGATCACGGTGAAAAGCGGCCCCGCGCCGCGCACCACCGGGTAGACCACCGTGTAGGCGCCGCGGCTGTAGGCCATCGCCTGCAGCGTCTTGTAGACGAAATGGATGACGATCGCGCCGGCGAAGATCGGCCACATATGCGCCTCGGGCCAGGGCACGAGAAACAGGAGCGGCAGCGACAGCGCCGCCAGCCACGCGTCGATCGAAAGCCGGCTGAGCCAGGGGTCGTGCCGTCCCTTTTGCAGCGCGCCGAAAACCGCATGCAGGAACGCCGCCAGGAGCGCCAGCGCCATCGCCAGCGTGTGCCCCTCGGCCGTGCCCTCGAGCGAGAGGATCCAGCCGCTCATGCCCGCGCCCCCTTTCGCAGGTGCATCGGCATGATAGGCTGGGCAGGCAGGCCATCACCGGAGGCGCACATGTTCGAGACCCTGCCCGAAACCATCGCCAACGAGCTGTCCGGCACCTTCGCGGTGGTGCCGCCGCAGGTCGCCGGCACGCGGCTGGTGGCGGCGCTGATCCTGGGCGGCATCGTCGGGTTCGAACGCGAACGCGCCCGCAAGCCGGCCGGGCTGCGCACGCATATGCTGGTCGCGCTGGCAGCCGCCCTCTTCATCATCGTCAGCCAGCAGCTGTCGGCGCTGCCCTTCGGCGAGCCCGACGCGCTGCGCGTCGATCCGCTGCGCCTGATCGAGGCGGTCACCGCCGGGGTGGCATTTCTTGCCGCGGGGGTGATCTTTACCTCGGGCGGGAAGGTCATGAACGTCACCACCGGCGCCTCGCTATGGTTGTCCGGTGCGATCGGGCTGGCCTGCGGCGCCGGGCAGATGCCGCTGGCGGCGATGGCGACGGGCATCGTCGTGGTGGTGCTGTTTCTGCTGCGCCTGCTGGAACGCTGGATCGGCACCCGTTAGTGCATGTCGCGTTCAATTGGCAACAGTTCGACGGCGGGCACGCGACCGCCCGGGTGGGCGCGGAACGCGCCCGCCTTGGGGGCGGGCGG
>CAZNMK010000444.1:0-2638 GCA_964574045.1 uncultured Roseovarius sp.
GAAAAGGCGCAGGAAGCCTACAAGAACGAGCCCGGCCTCGTCGACGAGGCGGCCAAGCTGCTCGCCGACATGGTGGCGATGGGCGACGAGATCGGCCTGGGCGCGAACTGACGCGGGACACCCCGTGTCTTGAGAAGGGCTCCGCCATGGCGGAGCCCTTCTCGTTTTCCGGTGCAGGTCATCGGGCAGGGCGCATTGGCATGAGCGTCATGCCGGATGCCGGGCACGGGATGCGGCGATGGCGGTCGCGGCTCATTCCGGGCCGATCGCCTCGAGGATGCGGCAGTTCGAGATCGTGCCGCCGCCACTGCAGGTGGCGGAGATGCGTCTCAGTTCCTTGGCCAATGCTTGCAGATCGGCGATCTTGCGCTCCACCTCGGCCAGATGGGCCGCGGTGATCTCGTCCACCATGGCGCAGGAGTGCTCGACGTCAGAGGACAACTCCAGCAGCTCGCGAATCTGATCCAGGGTAAAGCCCAGGTCCCGGCAGCGCCTGATGAACCGGAGGCGATCAAGGGCCTTGGCATCGTAGGTCCGATAGTTGCCCGTGCTGCGGTCAGGGGGTGGAAGCAGCCCCACCTTTTCGTAGTATCGGATGGTCACGACCTTGGTTCCTGTCGCTCGGGCGAGGTCTCCGATCTTCAGATTATCTTGCTCCACGTCTTGACCCTATAGTTGCTATAGGCTGCATATAGGAGCAAACGACAACGAAGGCGAGACCTCCCGATGCCCTGCTGCTCCGAAGATACCTGTTCGTCGAGCGCGACCGCGACCGGCCGTTACCGCGCCATCCTCTGGATCGTGCTCGCGATCAACGCACTCATGTTCCTGATCGAGATCGTCGCCGGCCTCGCCGCCGGATCGGCCGCGCTGCAAGCCGATGCGCTCGACTTTTTCGCGGATGCCGCGAACTACGCGATCAGCCTCTTCGTTCTCGGGCTGGGCATCCGCTGGCGCGCGAGCGCAGCTCTCTTGAAAGGCGGTTCCATGGGGCTCTTTGCTCTGTGGGTAATCGGCAGCGTCATTTGGCATGCGCTGCATGGCACGGTGCCAGGTTGGGGCACGATGGGTGTGGTCGGCATGGCGGCACTGGCGGCAAACGCCGTCTGTCTCGCCCTCCTGTACGCGTGGCGCAACGGCGACGCCAACATGCGCTCGGTCTGGATATGCTCGCGCAACGACGTCATCGCCAACGTGGCAGTCCTGGCCGCGGCCCTTGGGGTATTCGGCACCGGAACCGGCTGGCCGGACATCATCGTGGCCGCGACAATGGCCACGTTGGCGATCCAGGGGGCGCTGACAGTGGTTCGTCAGGCTCTTTCCGAACTGCGTGCGGATCGTCGGTCCGATCCAGTCCCGGCCCTTCGCTGAGAGCTACGCTCGCGGAACCGGAATATCCTGAACGAATGTCGTGGACGGACGCATAGCGGCCGGTTTTGGTCTCCGGCGTCGGATCGCAAGGCCGCACGCATTTTCATGTGTGGCGGCGGAACGTCCGCCAATTCCCCGCCGCCGCCCGCCGCCCGTCGTTTTTTCTTGCGCATCCGGGGCCTCGATCGCCTATAAGGTCTGTTCAGCGGCAAGGCCGAGACCGAAGACATTCAGATAATACCAAGCGGGCTGATCGGGATAGACCAGGGCGACGACGTCCTGTTTTCCGATTTCGAGGATGGCGGCGACATGTGGAGCGGCGAGGGCAGCCGGGAACGTCGCCGGCGCCTGAGCTTTGCCCGCGGTTTCCGCGCCCCGCCCTCTGTCTTCGTGTCGCTGTCGATGTGGGATTTCCACCATATCGTCAACGCCCGCGCCGAAGTGACCGCCGAGAACGTGCTGCCGGACGGCTTCGACCTCGTCTTTCGCACATGGGGCGACACCCGCGTCGCGCGGGCGAGGGTGCGCTGGATGGCGATCGGGGCGCTGGCGGGCGAGGACGACTGGGAACTGTACTGAGGCGCGCGCCCCGTGCGTTGGGCAGTCCTGTTATTTTCCGAACTGGCCTTCGTAGATCGGCTCCAGCGTCGGGATTTCGAACAGCGACGACACGCTGGTTCCGTTCCAGATGTTCAGGACCGCCTGGGCAAAGACCGGCGCGGTCGGGATGATGCGGATGTTGGGGGTGGCGCGGACAGCCTCGGTCGCGGCGATGGTGTCGGTGATGACCATCGACTTGAGCTTTGAGCCGGTGATCCGCTCCACCGCCGGGCCCGAGAGCACCCCGTGGGTGGTGTAGGCGTGAACCTCGCTGGCGCCGTTCTCGATCAGGATGTCGGCGGCCTTGCACAGCGTGCCGGCGGTGTCGCACATGTCGTCGATGATGATGCAGACCCGGCCGGCGACATCGCCGATGACGGTCATCTCCGACACCTCGCCCGCCTTTTCGCGCCGCTTGTCGACGATGGAAAGCGGCGCCTCGATCCGTTTGGCCAGTTCGCGCGCGCGCGCCACGCCGCCCACGTCGGGCGAGACCACCATCACCTTGTCCATGCGGTCGCGGAACTGGGTCTGGATGTCGAGGGCAAAGACGGGCGAGGCGTAGAGGTTGTCCACGGGGATGTCGAAAAAGCCCTGGATCTGGGCGGCGTGCAGGTCCATCGTCAGCACCCGCTCGATCCCGGCCTCGACGATCATGTTCGCCACC
>CAZNMK010000445.1:0-2624 GCA_964574045.1 uncultured Roseovarius sp.
AACATCTTCGGCGGTATCATGCGCTGCGACGTGATCGCCGAGGGCGTGGTCGCCGCCGTCAAGGAGGTGGGCCTGCAGGTGCCGCTGGTGGTGCGGCTCGAGGGCACGAACGTCGAGAAGGGCAAGGAGATCATCGGCCAGTCCGGCCTCAACGTCATCGCCGCCGACGACCTCAAGGACGGGGCGGAAAAGATCGTGAAGGCGGTGAAGGGGTAGCATAGTGAATCGCCGAGGCCAGAATAGATGGGGGGCTGGGACTGTCGCCATAGTCGGAAAGAACTGGGGGCCGGACGACCGACGAAACAAGGCCGTTGTTGTCCATTCACCGGAGTATTTTAAGGACGGGAGGCTTGGTTACCGTGCGTACGCGCGCGCAGAAGAGATGGCGCTTTGCGTCTTGGCATACAGCGACCTTAAGAACGCATCGCTGTACCGCGAAAGAGCCGTAGAAATTATTGAAGAAGCGGTCACGGAGCTAGCTATTAGACTCAGACAATACATCGAAATCTTCGAGGATGAGTCGCTAGCGGAAAAAAGTGTCGAAGTGATATGCGGAGACCCTATGTCTGGTAAGTCAGCGGTTGGACAGATCACCTACAAGCACCTAGTCAACCGCATCATTCATGCTGACACCTTGATCCCGATTATTGTTGGAACTGACCACGACGTGGTTGCAACCTCCCTTCAAGTTTCAACAGATCAGCGCTTTAGGAACAGCTCAGACCCCAACGAGGCATCCATCATCTTTGAGATTGCTGAGTTTTGCCAATCTCTACTGAAGCATGACCCCAAAAAGTTGCGCTCCTGGGCCGGCTCAGACACCTGGGCGATTGAACGCTCTAAACCGACGCAAGACGGAGAAAATTAGTGGCCGTTCTTGCAGGCAAAAATACCAAGGCGATCTGTCGGGGCATCATCTGCAACCCTAAGATCTTGACCACCTTGAATGGTGAGATTTTGACACCTTCGGGTCCTGCATCGTCTCTATCCGCCCTGCGGGGTATCGGCCTTTTGGCCGTGGCCGTGCTCGCCGCCTGCTCGAACGCCGCCCCAACCCCCGACCGGCTGGAACTGGCGACCATCCCGCGCTGGCGCGAGGTGCCCAAGAGCACCCCGGCGCAGCTGGTGACGGCGTTCGACCGTTTCTGCGTCGAAGGCGCGCCTGACATGGCCGCGCGGGACGCAGACCTGCGGGCGGCGGGCTACGTGCCCAAGGTCCGCGCCACGACCACCCGCCCGGCACTCTACGTCGTCGACGACAGGCGTCCGGCGGTGGCGGTCTCGGATCGTCTCTGCGCGGTGCGGGCCATTGCACGCACCGGCCAGCGCGAGCGCGTCAACCGCTACGTCGCCGACACCTTTCCCGCCGCCCGCCCGCTCGCCCGCGACGGCCTGTCCCGCGACGTCGAACAGGCCTGGACGATCGAGGGCGGCATCATCGCCACCACCCGCAACCTCTGGGCGGGCAACGTCACCACCTATACCGTCACACTTTTCACACCGGACAGCCGCGACGGCTGACCCGTCACCATAACGGCCGCCCCCGGCGGCGGAAACATGAAGGAGCACGCCGAAGATGGCCGTTCTCGTCGACGAAACCACCCGTGTCATCTGTCAGGGCCTGACCGGCTCTCAGGGCACGTTCCACACCGAACAGGCCATCGCCTACGGCACCAAAATGGTCGGCGGCGTCACCCCCGGCAAGGGCGGCAGCACCCATCTCGACCTGCCGGTCTACAACTCGGTGCACGAGGCGATGGCGGAAACCGACGCCAACGCCTCGGTCATCTATGTCCCGCCGCCCTTTGCCGCCGATTCGATCCTCGAGGCGATCGACGCGCGCATGCCGCTCATCGTCTGCATCACCGAGGGCATTCCGGTCCTCGACATGATGCGCGTCAAGCGCGCCCTGATGGACAGCGGCTCGGTGCTGATCGGCCCCAACTGCCCCGGCATCATCACGCCGGACGCCTGCAAGATCGGGATCATGCCCGGCCACATCCACAAGCGCGGCTCCTGCGGCGTGGTCTCGCGCTCGGGCACGCTCACTTACGAGGCCGTCAAGCAGACCACCGATGTCGGGCTCGGCCAGTCGACCTGCGTCGGCATCGGCGGCGACCCGATCAAGGGGACCGAGCATATCGACGTGCTGGAATGGTTCCTCGCCGACGACGAGACCGAATCGATCATCATGATCGGCGAGATCGGCGGCTCGTCCGAGGAAGAGGCGGCGCAGTTCCTCAAGGACGAGGCCAGAAAGGGCCGCAAGAAACCCGTCGCCGGCTTCATCGCCGGGCGCACCGCGCCCCCGGGCCGGCGCATGGGCCATGCCGGCGCCATCGTCGCCGGCGGCAAGGGCGGCGCCGACGACAAGATCGAGGCGATGCGCTCGGCCGGGATCGTCGTCAGCGAAAGCCCCGCCGGGCTGGGCGAGGCGGTACTGGAAGCGATCGGAAAATAGGCGGGGCACCCGCCGGCAACCAAAGGGGAACGCACATGGATTTCACGACTGCCGTCAAGACCTGCCTCACGCAGAAATACGCCACCTTTTCGGGGCGCGCCTCGCGGCCGGAATTCTGGTGGTTCACGCTGGCCTATTTCATCGGCATGGTGGTCGTCTCGTT
>CAZNMK010000446.1:0-2616 GCA_964574045.1 uncultured Roseovarius sp.
AACCGTTCTTGTCGCCGACGACGACCGCACCATCCGTACCGTGCTGACCCAGGCGCTGACGCGGGCGGGCTGCCGGGTGCACGCCACCAGTTCGCTCACGACGCTGATGCGCTGGGTGGCCGAGGGGCGCGGCGACGCGGTGATCACCGATGTGCGGATGCCCGACGGCAACGGGCTGGAGATGCTGCCCCGGATCGCCGCCGACCGGCCCGGCCTGCCGGTGATCGTGATCTCGGCCCAGAACACGATCATGACCGCCATCCGCGCCGAGGAGGCCGCCGCCTTCGACTACCTGCCCAAGCCGTTCGATCTGCCCGAGTTGATGAAGCGCACCGCGCGCGCGCTGGCGGCAAGGGAACGCAGGTCCGCGCCCGCCGCCCCCGCCGACGACATGCCCCCCGAGGACCTGCCGCTGATCGGCCGGACCCCGACGATGCAGCAGCTGTTTCGGGTGGTGGCGCGGCTCTTGGGCAGCGATCTGCCGGTGCTGATCGGCGGCGAATCGGGCACCGGCAAGTCGCTGATCGCGCGCGCGATTCACGACCTTTCGGATCGCCGCACCTTGCCCTTCGTCGCCGTCGGGCCAGCGGATATGACCGCGGCTGACGGCCCGGCGCGGCTGCTGGCGCGGGCGCGCGGGGGCAGCATCGTCTTTGACGGGATCGGCGATTTCGACCCCGAAGCCCAGGCGCGGGCGGTGCGGATGATCGACGCGCCCGGCGAGCATGCGCCGCGGTTCATGGCCACCAGCCTGAGCACGCGGACCGGGGCGGCGGACGGGGCAGCGGACGGGGCAGCGGACGGGGCGGGGCTGCGTCCCGATCTCTACTACCGCCTGTCGGGCGGGCTGGTCGAGGTGCCGCCGGTGCGGGCGCGGATCGACGACATACCGCTGCTGGCGGCCCATTTCCTGGCCGAGGCAGAGCGCGCGGGCCAGCGTCCGCGGACGCTGTCGGAGGGGGCGTTGGAGCTGATGCGCGCCTATGGCTGGCCCGGCAACGTGCGCCAGCTGCGGAATCTCGTGGCCCGCGCCGGCCTGACCGCGCGCGGCGACGAGATCGCCCGCGCCGAGGTCGAGGCGGCGCTCGCCGGCCAGCCTGGGGCCGGGCCGCTGACGGCGGCGGATGGCGGCGACAACCTGTCGGCCTCGGCCGCGGGACACCTGAAGCGCTATTTCGACCTGCATGGCGATACCCTGCCGCCGCCGGGCCTGCATGCCCGTATCCTGCGGGAGATCGAGCAGCCGCTGATCGAGATCGCGCTCGAGGCGACCGGCGGCAACCAGGCCAGATGCGCCGCCCTGCTGGGCATCAACCGCAATACCCTGCGCAAGAAGATCGCCGATCTGGATATTCGCGTGACACGCCGCCGCAAGTTGATGTAAAACTGCAACATACCCTGTGGCCGAATTGGGCCAATCCGCTGCGCAGGGACAGATATTGCGGGTAGCCGCAAAAGGCATACAACCTGATGGGGGACGTCCGTGGCGACAGGGACACGGCAGTTTTCATGGGAAACCGTCAGCCGGCTGCGCCGGCAGCGCCGGGTGCGCACGCTGGCGACCTTCGGTCTGGTGGTGCTGGGGCCGGTGCTGGCGCTCGCGACCTACCTGGTCATGGGGCCGCTCGACCAGGGCGCGTCGTCGGACGTGCTGCGCATCGTGCTGCTTGGCGATCTGGTCTACGTGATCATCGTCGCCGCGCTGGTGCTGCAGCAGCTGATGCGGATGGTCGCGGCGCGCCGGCGGCATTCGGCCGGCTCGCGGCTGCATCTGCGGCTGACGGGCGTCTTTGCCGGCATGGCGCTGTTGCCGACGATCGCGGTGGCGGTCTTTGCCACGCTGTCGGTCAACATGGGGCTCGAGGCGTGGTTTTCCGACCGCGTCGGGCGGGTGGTCGACAGCTCGGTCGCCGCCGCCCAGGCCTATGAGGAGGAACACCGCCGCGACCTGGTCACGGATGCGCGCGCGCTCGCCTCGCTGATCGACGCCACCAAGCGCGCGGCGGTCTTTCTCGACGACGGCCAGATCCGGCAGATCCTGTCGCGTGGCCAGCGCGAGATCCAGCGCGGTCTGCGCGAGGCCTTCGTCATCGACGGCACCGGCGACATCCGCGCCCGCGGCGAACGCTCCTATCTCTTCGACTACGAGGAACCGAGCCGCGACCAGATCGAACAGGCCATCGCCGAGGGTGTGCTGGTGATCCGCGACTGGGACAACAACGAATTCCGCGCGCTGATGCCGCTCCAGGAAATTCCCGACCGCTATCTCTATGTCAGCCGCGAGGTCGACGGCGACATTCTCAACCTGCTCGACGATACCCAGGAAACCGCGCGTTTCTACAACCAGCGCGAAAGCGAGCGGGGCCGGCTGCTGTTCGAGTTCGGCCTGGTCTATCTCGGATTCGCGGTGATCCTGATCCTGGCGGCGGTATGGCTGGGTATGTGGTTCGCCGAACGCCTGTCGCGCCCGGTCGGCCGGTTGACCAGCGCCGCCCAGCGGGTGGGCGAGGGGGATCTCGACGTGCGCGTGCACGAGGAAGGCGGCGATGACGAAATCGCCATGCTGTCGAGCTATTTCAACCAGATGACCAGGCAGCTGAAGCGTCAGCGCGAACG
>CAZNMK010000447.1:0-2616 GCA_964574045.1 uncultured Roseovarius sp.
GTCACCGGCGCGCTGCCGCCGATGAACGAGGCCGACTGGCAGGACGAATTCGCCAAGTACCGCACCATTCCCCAGTACGAGCTGGTCAACAAGGGCATGACCCTGGCCGAGTTCAAGTTCATCTACTGGTGGGAGTGGGGCCATCGCCAGCTCGGCCGGGCGATCGGGCTGGTTTGGGCGCTGGGGTTCTTCGGGTTCCTGGCGCTGCGCAAGATGCCGCCGGGCTGGGCCGGGCGGCTCTTGCTGCTGGGGGCGCTGGGCGGCGCGCAGGGCGCCATCGGCTGGTGGATGGTGGCCTCTGGGCTGGGCGGACAGATGACGGCGGTGGCGTCCTACCGGCTGGCCACGCATCTGGGGCTGGCCTTTGTCATTCTCGGGCTGATCGCCTGGTACGTCTTTGCGCTGGGGCGCGAGGAACGCGACCTGATGCAGGCCCGCCGGGCGCAGGAGCGGCGGCTTTTCGGCCTGGCCACCGGGCTGCTGCATCTGGCCTTTCTGCAAATCCTCATCGGGGCGCTGGTGGCGGGCATCGACGCCGGGCGCACCTTTACCGACTGGCCGCTGATGGCCGGGGGCTTTCTGCCGGTCGATTTCTGGATCGCCGATCTGGGCTGGCGCAACCTGTTCGAAAACCCGGGCTTCGTGCAGTTCGTGCACCGGATCGTTGGCTATCTGGTGCTGCTATACGCGGCGATGTTCTGGCTGCGGGGGCGGCGCAGCGCGCATGCGCGCACGCGCGCGGCGTTCACGGCAGCCTTTGCCGCGCTCATCGCGCAGGTGGCGCTGGGGATCGCGACGGTGCTTTATGCGGCGCCGTGGCAGCTGGCGATCGCGCACCAGGTTCTGGCGGTGGCGGTCTGGGTGCTGATCCTGCGGGCACGGTTCCTGTGCCGTTATCCGCGCCCGCAGTCGGTGCGCGGCTGACCGCGTCCGTGGGGCCCGCCGGCAAGGCGATGGGCGCGTTGCATCCGCCCCTTGTCGCATTTCGGCTTTCGCGCGCCCGGAATCTGAGCTAGGACTAACCCGCTTCGGTCCGGTCGGTTCGCCGTCCGGATAATAGGGAACACGGTGCGGCGCTTTTTGGGGCGCCAATTCCGCGACTGCCCCCGCAACTGTATGCGGCGAGCGAAGCCGGACCAACGTCACTGCCATGCCCGTCATGGTGGGAAGACCCGGCGACGCGACGACCCGCGAGTCAGGAGACCTGCCGAAGTGATCACCCTGTCCGGATGCGAGGGGCATTCCGGGCAACGGACCTTCCGTCGTGGTGACAACTTCACCGTCTGCGAAGGTCTGTCCTTTCGCAGACAGACGACAAGTCTTTCGCGCCTTGGCGCGAACGGAGGGATGGGAACATGAAATACCCGATCTTGGCGGTCGCGGCCGGATTGACCGCCGCTATCGCTCATTCTGCCTTTGCCGAAGAGGTCATCGAGCTCGACCCGATCATCGTCTCGGGCGGGCTGAGCCCGGTCGAGGCAGCCCGCTATGGCCGCTCGGTCACGGTGCTGAGCGGCGATGAGATCAAGGAGCGCGGCATCGCCACGGTGCAGGATGCGCTGCGCACCGTGCCCGGGCTCGCGGTCAGCAGTTCGGGCGGCAACTATACCGAGGTCCGCATCCGCGGCGGCGAGGCCAATCACACGCTCATTCTGATCGACGGGGTCGAGGCGGCGGGCGGCGACGGCCAGTATATCCTCAGCGGTCTCGATACCGCCAATATCGAACGGATCGAGGTGCTGCGCGGCCCGCAATCGGTCTATTACGGCTCCAACGCCTCGGCCGGGGTGATCAACATCATCACCCGCACCGGCACCGAGGGTACGCAATACGGCGCATCCGTCGAGGCGGGCAGCCACGGCAGCACCACGTCGTCGGCCTTTGCCTCGGTCAGGGGCGCGCGCGGGGGGCTGTCGTTCAGCTTTTCCGACAACCACGACGCCGGCTGGGATTTCTCTGGCGACAACGGCGAGAGGGACCGCACCGACCGCGCCACGGCGATCCTCAAGGGCGATGTCCGGCTGGGCGAGAGCGTGACGCTGGGGTTCAACCTGCGCCGGTCGGACGAGCACTATGAATTCGATTCGACCAGTTTCTTCGCGGTGAACGCGGCGAGCTACATCTTCGACGACCCGACCCAGTTCGCCTCGCGCGACGAAACCACCTTCAGCACCTTTGCCGAGCACGAGATGTTCGATGGCCGCCTGGTGCACCGCCTGACCTACGAGCTGACCGACAACGAAGACCGTTACAATGCCGGCGCGCCGGTCAAGACCCGGACCGAGGCCTACAAGTACCGCCTCGGGCTGGGGCTCGACGGCGCGGTCGCATCGGCCAATCATCTGGTCAACCTGCTGCTGGAGCACGAGCAGGACAGCAGCAGCACCAACCCGCTGTTCAAGCGCAATTCCGATGCCGTCGCGGTGGAATATCGCGGCAGTTTCGCCAACGGGCTCGATGTGCAGGCCGGCGTCCGGTTCGAGGACAACAGCGTTTTCTCCGACACCACGACCTGGAATCTCGCCGCATCCTATGCCTTTGCCAACGGCGTGCGCGTGCATGCCTCGGCCGGGACCGGCGTGGTCAATCCGGCCTATTTCGATCTTTACGCCGCCG
>CAZNMK010000448.1:0-2616 GCA_964574045.1 uncultured Roseovarius sp.
ACCAACACCGCCGTCTATATCGGCATCGTCTACACCTACCTGCCGTTCATGATCCTGCCGATCTATTCGGCGCTCGAACGGATGGACGGCTCGCTCCTGGAGGCGGCCGAGGATCTCGGGTGCTCGCGCATCTCGGCCTTCTGGCTGATCACCGTGCCGCTGTCGCGAAACGGTATCGTCGCCGGCTGTTTCCTGGTCTTCATCCCGACCATCGGCGAATTCGTCATCCCCTCGCTCCTGGGCGGGTCGCGCACGCTGATGATCGGCAAGGTGCTGTGGGAGGAATTCTTCAACAACCGCGACTGGCCGGTGGCCTCGGCCGTGGCGGTAATCCTGCTGCTGATCCTGATCGTGCCGATCGTCCTCTTTCAGCGCAACGAACAGAAACAGAGGGAGGCAGACGGATGATCCGCCTTCTTGCCTCGCTCGCCCCGGCTGCGCACCATCTTCGTTTTCCATCAGGCAGAACGGTGCCGGCCGGGCGCGCGCCTGCTTGGGCGGGCGCGAAGGGCTCCGCATCAGGAACGGCGCTGCCGGTGCCAAGACGCGCCCGGTCCAAAGAAATCACACCGCTGAACGCGCCTGCCGGGGGGCAGGCAGGCGCGCGCCCGGCGTTGCCGCCGGGCGGGCCCTTGGACCGATGCGGCGCAACCGCCGGGCGCGGGGCCGGCTTCCCCTCACCCGCCCCGGACCCGATCCGGGGCCACCTGGCCGGTTCCGCGGCACCGGGCCCGGCCCGGCACGGGAGAGCACGCGCATGAGACGCCTGACCTGGTTCAACGCCACCTCGCTGACGCTGGGCTTCGCCTTTCTCTACCTGCCGATGGCGATCCTCATCGTCTACAGTTTCAACGCCTCCAAGCTGGTCACGGTCTGGGCGGGGTTCTCGACCCGCTGGTACGGCACCCTGCTACAGAACGAGGCATTCCTGGATGCCGCCTGGGTCACGCTGCGGGTGGCGGTGATCAGTTCCACCATCGCCACCGTGCTGGGGACGATGGCGGCGCTGGTGCTGGTGCGCGCCGGCCGGTTCGCGGGCCGCACGCTGTTTTCCGGCATGATCTACGCGCCGCTGGTGATGCCCGAGGTGATCACCGGCCTGTCGCTCCTGCTGCTCTTCATCGGCATCGGGCTCGACCGCGGCATCCTGACCATCGTGCTGGCGCACACGACGTTCTCGATGTGCTACGTCTCGGTGGTGGTGTCGTCGCGGCTCGCGACCTTCGACCGCTCGCTCGAGGAGGCGGCGCTCGACCTCGGCTGCACCCCGGTCGAGGCGTTCCGCCTCGTCACCCTGCCGATCATCGCGCCGGCAGTGATTTCCGGCTGGCTCCTGGCGTTTACCCTGTCGCTCGACGATCTGGTGATCGCGTCCTTTACCGCCGGGCCGTCCTCGACCACGCTGCCGATCAAGATCTGGTCGTCGATCCGGCTCGGCGTCAGCCCCGAGATCAACGCGCTTTCGACCATCCTCATCGGCATCGTCACGGTGGGCGTGATCACCGCCTCGCTGATCACCAAGCGCGCGGCGGTGCGGCAGCGGGCCGAGGAACAGGCCGCCCAGCGCGCATGACCTCGCTGAACAGGAAGAGTCGGAATTGGACTGTCGCCTCAAGACGAGGATCGCGCCCGGCCCCGGGGGGCGGGGTCGGGCGCGATCCGGGGCTGACGCCCCGGTGGAGAAAAGGACGGCCGTCGATTCAGACAGTACCCAGCCTGCCCCCGAGCGCATCTGGGAGCCGGCAACCTACGGCCCCGGGCCGATCCGCGACTGCTGGTGGAGCCGGGGCGCGCCCGCCGGCGACTGGCCCGCGCTGACCGGCGAGGCGCGCACGCAGGTGGCCGTGATCGGCGCCGGCTATACCGGCCTCTCGGCGGCGCTGCACCTGGCCGAGGCCGGGGCCGGGGTCACCGTGCTAGAGGCCGAACACCCGTTCTGGGGCGCCTCGGGGCGCAATGGCGGCTTTTGCTGTCTGGGCGGCGCCAAGGCCGGTCACGCCGCCATCGCGCGCAAGTTCGGCATGAACGAGGCGCGCGCCTTCGCCCGGACCGAGCGCGCGGCGGTCGAACTGGTCGACGCGCTGATCGCCCGCCTGAACCTCGATGTCGACCGCCACTCCGAGGGCGAGACCCAGCTTGCCCACCGCCCCCGCGACGCCGCCGCGCTGCGCGCCGGCATTCCCGCGCTCCAGGACCTCTACGGCGTCGCGCCGACATATCTTTCCGGTTCCGACCTGGCCGGCGCCGGCATGGCCGGACCCTTTCACGGCGCGCTGACCACGCCGCTGGGATTCGCGCTCAATCCGCGCAAATACGCCGCCGGGCTGGCGCGCGCGGCCCGCAATGCCGGCGCCGTCATCCACGGCCACAGCGCGGTGACGCGGATCGGGCACGGCGCGGACGGGGGCCATGTCCTGCATACCGCCCGGGGCCGGCTGCGCGCCGAACGCCTGATCGTCGCCACCAACGGCTACAGCGCCGAGAACCTGCCGCCGTGGATGGCCGGGCGCTATCTGCCCACGCAATCGAGCGTCATCGTCACCCGTCCGATGACCGGGGACGAACTGGCCGCGCAGGGCTGGACCACGCGCCAGATGTGCTACGACACCCGCCACC
>CAZNMK010000449.1:0-2603 GCA_964574045.1 uncultured Roseovarius sp.
ATTTCATCGCCGCCCTGCCGCGCGGCTACGACACCCAGGTGGGCGAGCGCGGGCTGAAGCTCTCGGGCGGAGAAAAGCAGCGGGTGGGGATCGCGCGGGCGCTGTTGAAGGATCCGCCGATCCTGCTTCTCGACGAGGCAACGAGCGCGCTCGATACCGAGACCGAGCGCGGCATCCAGGAGGCGCTCAGGCGCGCGGGCCAGGGGCGCAGCGTGATCACCATCGCGCACCGGCTGTCGACGGTGGCCGAGGCCGACAACATCGTGGTGCTCGAAGAGGGCCGCATCGTCGAAGAGGGCACGCACACCGCGCTTCTGGCGCGCGGCGGGCGCTATGCCGGGCTGTGGCAGCGCCAGGCCAGCGAGGGCGAGATGGCGGCGCAATAGCCGATGCGCCGGGCCGGAGGCATCGCCGAAATCACCTGCAAGGCGCCATTGAATCAACAGGTTTAGGGGTTCTTTTGCGCCGGTCGAAACGGACATGGCGGAATTGATGCCGAAACGGGTCTGGACGATTTGCGGGCTGTTCGCCGCCGAGGCGGCGCTGATCGTGCTGGCCTATCAGGTGCTGGCGCCGGTCGAATGCCGCCTGACCGGGATCGAGGCGGCCTGCCGCGGCCTGCGCGGCGCGGCCGTACGGGCAATGTGTCTGGGCGCGCTCCTGGCGGTGTATCTCTGGGCGGTGCCCGAGGCGCGGGCATCGCTGGCGCGGATCGCCGCGGCGCGCGCCGGCGGCGGGCGGGGCTGGGCGCTGGTCCACGCGCTGGCGGCGGCGGCGGTGGTCGCGCCGCTGCTGGTCATGGCGCCGGACCGGCTGAACGCGCGGTTTTCCGGAGTGTTCGCGGTGCTGAGCGCCGGCGGGCTGACGATGCTGGTATCGGGGCTCTTGTGGCTGGCCGCGCCGGCCGGCTGGGCAGGCTGGCTGCGGGCGCGGGCGGGGATGCTGGCGGCGGTCGCGCTCGTGGCGCTGGTGCTGCCCGATATCGCCGCGCTGACCGGCCCGCTGTGGTATTGGGGCGTGCTGACCGAGATCACCTTTGCCGCCGTTGCGTCCGTGATCGCGGCGGTGTCGGACGAGGTGCTGGTGCTGCCCGAGATGCAGGTCATCGGTACGGGCGGCTTTGCCGTGGCGGTGGCCGATTCGTGCTCGGGCGTCGAGGGGTTCGCGCTCATTGGTGCGTTCATGGGCATCTATGCCTGGCTCTTTCGCGGCAGCCTGCGGATGGCGCCGTTCTGGGGCGTCGTGCTGCCGGTGGCGCTGATGCTGAGCTGGGCGCTCAACGTGCTGCGCATCGCCACGCTGGTGCTGATCGGGGCGCATGTCTCGCCCGGGCTGGCCGAGAACGGGTTTCACAGCTTTGCCGGGTGGCTGTTCTTCATGGTGCTGGCGTTCGGCGTGCTGCTGGCGGCCGACCGGCTGGCGTGGCTGCGCCGCCCCGGGGGCGCGGAACGCGCCCCCGCGCCGCCGCTGGCCGAGGACGAGGTCGCCACCCGCATCGTGCCTTTCGTCGTGTTCATGGTCTCGGGCGTGATCGTGCAGGCGCTCTGGGCCGTCCCCGCGCTGGCCTTTCCGCTGCAGGCGGCGGCGATGGCGGCGGCGCTGTGGTGGGGGCGCCGCGCGATCCGGCCGCTGCTGGTGCGCCCCGACGCGCTGGCGGTGCTGGCCGGGGCGGCGGTGGGGATCGGCTGGGTCTGGACCGCGCCTGCGCCCGACGCGGCGCCTGCGGCGCTGCTGGCGCTGTCGCCGCTGGTATTCGTCCTCTGGGCGGGGATCCGCATCGCCGGTACCGCGCTCCTGGTGCCGGCGGTGGAAGAGCTTTTCTTTCGCGGCTATGTGCAGCAACGCCTCGATGGCGCAGGATGGGGGCGGCGGGCGATGGCGGTTGCGGTCTCGGCGGCGCTGTTCGCGGCGCTGCATGGCCGCTTCGTCGCCGCCGGGGCGGCGGGGGTGGTTTTCGCGTCGGTCTATCTCAGGCGCGGGCGGCTGGCGGATGCCATCGCCGCCCATGCCGTGGCCAATGCGCTCATCGCCGCGGTGGCGGCATGGCGCGGCGACTGGGGGCTGATCTAAAGGATCGTCCGGTTAATCTGCAACGCTCCGGCGAATGGACCGAGGGCAGCCCCCGCCCGGGGGGGCGGGTCGTGCCGCAGGCATGCCTTCGGCATGGGGCTGCCCGGCGGTGCCGCCGGGCGGAACAGGGACAGGAGGTGATTCAGGTTTTCTGGCCGGTGATCTAGCGCCTGTCGCGCAAAATCAGACTCGTTACACGCCCCGGCCCCCGAGCCGGGACCCTCATGCCGGCTGGGCGGGGCCCCGGGTCAGGCCCGGGGCGGGTGTTTTCGATTGAACGCGAAATGCCTCGAGCGTTTGCCCGGTCAGCCGCGCCGGCGCCGCAGCTCCCACACCAGCGCCAGCGTCGCCGCGACCGCGGCCACCGCCAGCAGGCCGCTCGATACGTCGATCTCGGGCACGTCGCTGCCGCCGCCGCAATAGTTGTGGTAGCGTTGGCAGATCGTGTCCCACACCCCCTGTGCCGAGGCCGGCGAGACGCCGCCGAGACAGACCGCGGCCGCGCCGGCAAGTGCTGCGATAGGTGCTTTCAT
>CAZNMK010000450.1:0-2597 GCA_964574045.1 uncultured Roseovarius sp.
AAAAGTTCGAGGTGACCGAGGGCGACGAGGTGACGGTGATCGTGACCAACCTCGACGACATCGACGACCTGACCCACGGCTTCTGCCTCAACAACCACGGCGTGGCGATGGAGGTCGGGCCGCAGGCAACCGCGTCGGTGACCTTTACCGCCGCCAAGCCCGGCGTCTACTGGTACTATTGCCAGTGGTTCTGCCACGCGCTGCACATGGAAATGCGCGGCCGGATGCTGGTCAAGCCGAGAGGCGCCTGAGCCATGCTGCCGCGTCTTCTGCTGCTCGTGCTTGCGTTTGCCGCCGCGCCCTTCGCGCTGGCGGAGACGGTGGCCGTGCCGGCACAGGACGGGGCGCTGCAATCCGCCGTCGCCGGGGCCGACCCCGGCGACGTGCTGACGCTCGCACCGGGCCGGCATGCCGGCCCGGTGACGCTGGCGCAGCCTGTCACGCTCGACGGGCGGGGCGAGGCCAGCATAGAGGGCACGGGCCAAGGATCGGTCGTCACCGTCACCGGGCCCGACATCACAGTGCGCGGGCTCATCATCGCCGGCTCGGGCAGCGACCACCAGACCATCGATTCGGGCGTTCAGCTGACCAGGACCGCGCGCCGGGCACTGATCGAGGACAACCGCATCCTGGGCAACCTCTACGGCGTCGACATCCACGGCGCCGAGGACAGCGTCGTGCGCGGCAACGCGATCGTCGGCCGGCAGGACCGGCGGATGAATTCGCGCGGCAACGGCGTCTATGTCTGGAACGCGCCGGGCGCGCAGGTGATCGGCAACGACATCCGCTATGGCCGCGACGGCATCTTCGTCAACACCTCGCGCAGGAACGTCTTTCGCGACAACCTATTCCGCGACCTGCGCTTTGCGGTGCACTACATGTACGCCCATGACAGCGAGGTGTCGGGCAACGTGTCGATCGGCAATCATCTGGGCTATGCGCTGATGTATTCCAACCGGCTCAGGGTGCTCGACAATCTCTCGCTTCACGACCGCGATCACGGGCTGATGCTGAACTACACCAACAGTTCGGACCTGCGCGGCAACCTGGTGCGGGGCGGGGCGGAGAAATGCACCTTCATCTACAACGCCCACCGCAACCTGATCGTCGGCAACCGCTTCGAGGGCTGCGGCATCGGCATCCACTTCACCGCCGGGTCGGAACGCAACGCCCTGACCGGCAACGCCTTTGTCGGCAACCGCACCCAGGTGAAATACGTCGGCACGAAAGACGTGGAATGGAGCTTCGAGGGCACCGGCAACTACTGGTCCGACCACGCCGCTTTCGACCTCGACGGCGACGGCCGTGCCGACAGCCCGTTTCGCCCCAACGACCTGATGGACCACATCCTGTGGTCGCAGCCGGCGGCGGCGCTGCTCGTGGGCGCGCCTGCGGTGCAGCTGATCCGCTGGTCGCAATCGAGCTTCCCGGCGACACTGCCGGGGGGCGTGGTGGACAGCCATCCGCTGATGCGGCCGGTCGAGATCGGCGTTCCCCCGGATATCCGCGACCTCGCCCGGCAAGGCGCCGGCAAATGGCGCGACGGAAAGACAGATGACACAGAGTTTGACCCTCTCCAAGCTCACTAAGAGCTATGGCGACACCGCGGCGCTCGACGACGTCACGCTTGCGGTGGCGCCGGGCGAGCGCGTGGCGCTTCTGGGCCACAACGGCGCCGGCAAGTCGACGCTGATGAAGATCGTCCTCGGTCTCATCCCCTGGGACCGCGGCGAGGTGCGGGTGCTGGGCGCGGCGCCCGGTTCGATTGCGGCGCGCGCGGGCGTGGCCTATCTGCCGGAAAACGCGGCCTTTCACCCGGCGCTGAGCGGGCTCGAGCAGATCGGATATTATCTGCGGCTGCGGGGCGAGCCGGTGCGGCTGGCGCCCGAGTTGCTGGCGCGGGTGGGGCTCGCCGACGCCGCGCGCCGCCGCATCGGCACCTATTCCAAGGGGATGCGCCAGCGCGTCGGGCTTGCGCAGGCGCTGATCGGGCGGCCGCGCCTTCTGGTGCTCGACGAGCCCACCAGCGGGCTCGATCCGGTCTCGCGGCGCGATTTCTACGCGCTCCTCGACGATCTTGCCGCCGAGGGCGCCGCGATCCTGCTGTCGAGCCACGCGCTGACCGAGGTCGAGGCGCGCACCGACCGGCTGGTGATCCTCTCGGGCGGGCGGCTCGTGACCGAGGGCAGCCTTGCCGAGCTGCGCCGCGAGGCGGCGCTGCCGGTCGCGCTCAACGTGGTCCCGCGCGAGGGGCAGGGGGCGCGGCTGGCCCAGGCGCTGCCACAGGGGCGGATGAACGGCGCCGGGCTGCATCTGGAATGCGCGCCCGGCGACAAGCTCGCGACGCTCACGCGGATCGCGGGGCTCGAGGGGCTGGTCGCGGATGTCGACGTGATCCCTCCGAGCCTCGAGGACATCTACAGCCATTTCAGCCGGAGGGACGGGCAATGAGCCGTATTCTGGCCACCGCGAGAACGGAGTTCCTGATCGCGCTGCGCAACCGCTGGGTGACCATCGCCGTGGCGATGATGGTGCTCTTTTCGCTGGTGCTGGCGGCGGCGGGCTCGGCGCCCACCGGCGCGCTCGGTGCCGACCGG
>CAZNMK010000451.1:0-2589 GCA_964574045.1 uncultured Roseovarius sp.
AAATCAAGCCTTGGCGGCAGCCGCGCAGGCCGCCGCGTTCAGCCGTCGCCGGGCGTTTCCTCGTCCGGCGCGGCATCCCCGGGCGCCGGTTCGCCGGCCGGCGCGGGGGGCGCGGCCGCCGGTCCTTGCGGCGGTGCGCTCTCGAACCAGCCCCGCTCGCGCTTTTGCGCCACCAGCCACGCCTCGATCTGCCGGACGGCGTTGCGGGCCAGGGTTTCCATCTGCTCTTCGCGCGTCCGCGTATGGCCCGAACCGATCACGGTATCGCCGGAAAGCTCCTCGAGCACGGTAAAGCGCCTGGGCTTGGGGTTGAGCTTGCGCGCCGCCGCGTCGTCCCAGACGGTGGCCTGCACGATCAGCACCGATTTCGGCGCCGCCACCACCGGCACCCCCGGCAGGGCCAGCACATAGCCGTCGACGCTGATGCCGAGATGATAGAGCCGCGTGCCTTCATGACCGCCGAAACGGCGCTCGACGGCCGCTTTCATCGCCTCGATCCATTCCTCGGCGCTCGCCTCGCGCGAGAACGGCCCCTGCACCAGGTTGGGCGCCACGACGATGTTGTGGCCAAGATGGAAATCGCCCAGGTCGGGGCGCGGCGTATCCCCGCCGCCGGTGCCGGCGCAGGCCGCGAGCCCGGTCAGGACAAGGCAAAGACACAGGCGGCGCAGCATTGACGGTCCTCCCCCAGGCCGGTCGGTTCGCCCCCGATAGCGCAGCCGCGCCGGCATCGCAATCGCGGCCGTGACCGCGCCTCGCGGGTTTGCCGGCCCCGGCGCGCCCGCTATATCAGGAATACCGGGAAAGGGAGCCCCGCCATGACCGTGCAGCCAGCCCGCGACGCCACGCCGGTAAAGGTGCCGCTGGTGACACAACCGATGGGCATTCTCGGCAGCCTCGGCGCGGCGCGGCGCAACGTGCTGTCGATCATCCCCGAGATCGCCACCCGCCAGCCGATGGTCTCGGGGCGGACCGGCAAGCGCTGGCACATGGCGATGGACCCCGGCGCGATCCGCCGCATCCTGCTGGAAAATCTCGATAACTACCCCAAGTCGCTGGTCACCAAGAACCTGCTGAAACCGGCCATCGGCGACTCGCTCTTCATCGCCGAGGGCGCGCACTGGCGCTGGCAGCGGCGCACCGTCGCGCCGGTCTTTTCGCATCGCAACGTGATGAACCTCGCCCCGGTGATGACCGCCGCGGCGGAACGCAGCGCCGAACGTATCGCGGCGGCGCGGGGCCGCGCTGTCGACGTCGCCGCCGACATGGTGCGCACCACCTTCGACGTCATCGCCGAGGTCACGTTCTCGGGCGACGGCAGTTTCGACGCCGAAGGGGTACACCGCGGCATCGACGCCTATATCGCCGAGGCCGGGCGGATTTCGCTCCTGGACATCCTCGGCGCGCCCGACTGGGTGCCGCGCCCGGCGCGGCTGATTTCCTCGCGCGGGGCGGTGCGCGAGATGCGCCGGGTGGCGGATGCGGCGATCGAGGCCCGGCGCGCGCGGGGGCCCGGTGCGGTGCCCGACCTGCTCGATCTGCTGCTGGCGGGCGAAGACCCCGAGACGGGGCGCCGCATGAACACCGCCGAGCTGCGCGACAACCTGCTGACCTTCATCGTCGCCGGGCACGAGACCACGGCGCTGACGCTGGGCTGGGCGCTCTATCTCTGCGCCTTCGACCAGGCCGTGCAGCAGGACGCGCGCGCGGAAATCCTCGAGGTGCTGGGCGCGCGGCGCGAGGTTCGGGGCGGGGATGTCGGGCATCTGCCGCGTGTGCGCCGGATCATCGACGAGGCGCTGCGCCTCTACCCGCCGGCGGGCATGATCTCGCGCACGGCGCTGGCCGCCGATACGCTGTGCGGGCGCGAAATCCGGCCCGGCGACACGGTGATCGTTCCGATCTACGCACTGCACCGCAACCGGCTCTTGTGGGACGACGCGGATGCGTTCCGCCCCGGCCGTTTCGCCGACCGCAAGAGCATCGAGCGCTACGCCTATCTGCCCTTCGGCGACGGGCCGCGGATCTGCATCGGCGCGTCCTTCGCCATCCAGGAAGCGGCGATCGTGCTCGGCACGCTCCTGCGCCGGTTCCGCTTTGCGCCGGTGCCGGGCAAGGTGCCCAGGCCGGTGATGATCCTCACCCTGCGCCCCGAGGGCGGCGTGTGGCTGGAGGCCGAGGCGGTCTGAGGGCAAGCCCGGGTGCCATCGGATGCAACCGCCAAGGCGTTTCGATCACACGGCCCGAAACGCTTCGCATCGGCATAGAGGACAGTCACCGGCCGCGGGGGGGGGGGGCCGCCCCCCCCCCGGGGGGCGGGGGGGGGGTGCCCCGCGGGGGCCCCCCGGCGGGGGGGCGCCCGGCCAAGGTCCTTCGGATCCGTACCGGTCCTGTCAGGTAAACCGGTTGTCCCTCGGAAACCCGCGCGGGGCCATGCGCCCGGCACCCGCGCGCTTGCCCAGCCATTCGGCAAGGCCGGTCTCGGTGCGGGTGCGCCCGGCCGGGTCGCGCCAGGAAAGGCCCGCCGCCAGATCGAAGGTGGTGGCGTCGCTCAGGCCGCCGTCCTTGTATTTCTGCAGCCGCACCCCC
>CAZNMK010000452.1:0-2587 GCA_964574045.1 uncultured Roseovarius sp.
GATGCCGTCTTTGTCGACACCACCTACGACCTCGACCGCGCGCTCGAGTTCTACCGCCAGGAAATCGACGTGATCCGCCTGCGCAGCCAGGCGCGAAGGGACACGATCGACATGCTGCAGGCCGAGGTCGAGCTGCGCCGCGGGATGCTGGAAGAGACGCGCGGCAATTTCGACGCCCGGCAGGAATACGGCGCCGAGGCGCGCGATTATGTCTACCTGTCGGGCGAGGTGTTCAAGCAGGCCAGGATGCCGCTGCCCTACGAACAGCAGGCGACGCTGGCCGACGTGCTGTACGAGGGCGGCGGGTTCAAGTCCAAGGAGGCGGACGCGCGCAACATCTACGTGTTGCGCCCCTCGACCGACCCGGCTGAATTCGGCGCCGTCACCGCCTGGCACCTCGATGCCGCCAACGCCGTCAACATGACGCTGGCGACGCGGATGCAGATGCGCCCCAACGACATCGTCTTCGTCGAGGAGCAGCCGGTCACCAAGTGGAACCGCGTGGTTCAGCAGATCATACCGTCGCTGCTGACCTCAACGGCGGGCATCGCAGCCAACAACTGACGCCGCTTCGCCGGCGGCGGGACACGGAGCGGCCGGCAGCACATCCCGGCAGCCCGAAACGCACCGAGCGGACCCTTTTTCAGGGTCCGCTCGGGAAATTCGGTATCGGCACGCCTGGCAAGGCGCCTGCCCGGCGGCCTCAGTTCGTGCTGGTGGTCGACGGCGTGTAGGAGCCGCTGCCGCCCGCAAGCGAGAAGAGCGCGATCACAACCGCGACCGACGCAACCGCGCCGCCCAGCCCGCCGGACATGCCGGAGGTGTCGCCGGTGGTCCCGGTGGCCGGGCACTGAACCTGCAGCATCGTTCCGCCCTCGGTGAAGTCCGCGCCGAGAATGCTGGCACCGTTGCAGGCGTTGATCCGCTGCGCGTATTGCAGCGCGGTCTCGCCCGGAAGGGGCGGTGTGCTGACCTGCTGCTGCGCCGCCGCGGCCAGAGGCATGGCGACCCCCGTGACGGCGGCCAGCACTGTGTTGGCAAATCGTTTCATCGTGAACTATCCCTTTGAAGCCTCGCCCGCATCATACAGTTTTGGAACGGAAATTAAACGGCAAATTCGGCGCACGGGGCGATTTCGGCATCAGCCCGCCTCGTAGTATCCGCGACCATAGGTAGAATAGGCGCCGTATTTTCCCCCGTACCCGTAGCGTTTCATACCCTTGGGGTCGATCTGCGACAGGACCAGCGCCGTCACCCGCAGGTTGACCGATTCGAATTCTCGCATCGCCGCCATCACCTGGCCGCGATGGGTCTTGTTCCAGGCGACCGAGAACACGATCGCATCGACATGCTGCCCGATCACGCGCGCATCGGGCACCACCAGCACCGGCGGCGTGTCGACGATGACATAGTCGTAGGAACCGCGCACTTCGGCGATGAAATCGCGGAACCGGTCCGAGGAAAAGATGTCGGCCGCGTTGGCACGCGATTTCTGGCCCATCAGCACGTCCGCGCCCAGGCGCTCGTCGAAAAAGACGACATCGCGCGGCGGCGCGTCGCCCGCCAGCGCCGTGATCAGCCCGCCCCTGGGGGCCTCGCTGAAATATTCGTTCAGGGTGCGCCGGCGGATGTCGCCCTCGACCAGCAGCACCCGCTTGCCGAGCCCCGCGAGGTTCTGCGCCAGCGCGACCGCCTGCGTGGTCTTGCCCTCGCCGGGCAGCGACGAGGTGGACATGATCACCTTGGGCGGGGCGTCGATGTCCGACAGCAGGATCGAGGTACGCAGGTTGCGCACCGCCTCGGCCGCGGCCGAGGTGGGCTTGTCCTGCAGATACCCGATCAGGTCCCTGCGCGATTTGATCGGCATCGCCGGGATCTGGCCCATTACCGAAAAGCCGGTCGCGGCCTCGAGATCCTCGGCCGTGCGGAAGGTGTTGTGCAGGAACTGCCGCACCAGGACAACGCCGGCGCCGAACATGGCCCCCAGAACGACCGCCAGCGCCAGCACCAGCGCCGCGCGGGGTTCGACCTTGACGCCCAGGATCGCATCCGACAGCACCCGGCTGTCGGCCTGCTGCAGCCCGCGCTGCACCGCCGTTTCCTTGAGTCGGGTGAGGAAGGTTTCATACAGCGTGCGCGTCGTTTCGGCCTCGCGTTCCATCTGCTGGATGCGCAGCAGGTCCTCGGACTGCCGCTCGATCCGGTCCTGCAGCGCCTCGTAGGACTGCTCCAGCGCCTCGACCTGGTTGCCGAGGCGGGCGCTTTCGGCCCGGGCGCGCGTCGCCAGCGTTTCCAGCCGCTGGTCGAAGAGCTGCGCCGCCTCGGCGTCGCCGTCGCGCACCGATTGCAGCAGCCGCTGCAGGGTCGCATCCTGCGTCGCCTCGACGGCGGCGGCGCGGTCGCCGGTTTCGAGAAAGGCGCGCAGCCGGGTCTCGGCCCCGCCCGAACGGTCGGCCTGGGCGCTCATTTCCTGCAGCCGGTCGCGCAGGTCCTTGACCTGCAGGTTCAGCCCCTCCAGCGCCTCGGCGCTGATCAGGTCGGTTTCGGCCATCGCCGCCTTGAGGCTTTCCTCCTTGGCGCGCAGGTC
>CAZNMK010000453.1:0-2586 GCA_964574045.1 uncultured Roseovarius sp.
CGCCCGCCGCCAAGCCGCGGCGCAGCTCAAGCAGGATGCCCACGTCGCCAAGCTCTTCGAGGTGCTGGGCCCGCGCTACAAGGAACGCAACGGCGGCTGTATCCGCGTGCTCAAGGCGGGCTTCCGCTATGGCGACATGGCGCCGATGGCGATCGTCGAACTGGTCGACCGCGACCCCGACGCCAAGGGCGCCGCAGATCGCGCCCGCGTAGCCGCCCAGGACCCTGACGAGGACTGAGCCCGCAGCGACCGTTCCGCGACAAGTCACAACCCCGAAAACCCCCGCCGGCGCCGCCCGCGGGGGTTTTCCGTCGCCGGCGCGGTGCTTGCATTCCGCGCCGCCGCCCCGCATATCGCAAGGGAACCACGACCGGAGACCGCCCATGCGACTGGCGCTCATCCTCCTCTTGCTCATGGCCGGCCTGCCGGTGGCGGCCGAGATGGAGGTGCCTCAATCGCGCGCCGACATCCGGACCGGCTTTGTGCCGGTGGTCAAGCGCGCCGCGCCGGCGGTGGTCAACATCTATGCGCGCCGGGTGGTCGATGTGCGCAGCCCGTTCAGCGCCGATCCGTTCTTTCAGGGCCTTTTCCGGGATTTCGGCACGCCGCGGCAGCGGGTGCAGAACTCGCTCGGCTCTGGCGTGATCCTCGGCGCCGACGGCATCGTGGTGTCGAACTATCACGTCGTGGGCGACGCGACCGACATCCGCGTGGCATTGAACGACCGGCGCGAGTTCTCGGCCCGGGTGCTGCTGGCCGATGAGGAAAGCGATCTCGCCATCCTGCAGATGGAGGGCGCGCACGACATGCCGGCGCTCGAACTGCGCGACAGCGACAGCGTCGAGGTGGGCGAGCTGGTGCTGGCCATCGGCAACCCCTTCGGGGTGGGCCAGACGGTGTCGAGCGGGATCGTCTCGGGGCTGGCGCGCTCGGGCACCGCGACCGGCAATCTGCGCGGCTATTTCATCCAGACCGACGCGGCGATCAACCCCGGCAATTCGGGCGGCGCGCTGGTCGATATCGAGGGGCGGCTGATTGGCATCAATACCGCCATCGTCAGCCGCTCGGGGGGATCGAACGGGATCGGTTTCGCCATTCCCTCGGCGCTGGTGGCGCAGTTCGTCGAACAGGCGCGCGCCGGGCACGACAGCTTTCGCCGGCCCTGGGCCGGGATCGACGGCCAGCAGGTCACCGCCGACATGGCCGAGGGGCTGGGCCTCGACCGCCCCGGCGGAGTGGCGATCGCGCAGCTGCATCCGCAAAGCGCCTTTCTGACGGCCGGGTTCCAGCCCGGCGACGTCATCGCCGCGGTCGATGGACATCCGGTCAACACGCCGGCCGAGATGATCTTTCGCATGTCGGTGACCGGGATCGGCGCCAAGGCGCGCGTGACCGGCTTCAGGCGGGGCCGAGAACGGACGGTCGAGGTCGCGCTCATCGCCGCACCCGAAGAGCCGCCGCGCGACCCCCGCGTGACCGGCCGGCATTCGGCCATACCGGGGATGCGTCTGGTGACCGTCAACCCGGCGGTGATCGGCGAATTCGACCTGCCGCTCGGCGCGCGCGGCGCGGCGGTCGCGGACCCGGGCGAGGTGGGGCTGCGCGCCGGGCTGCGGGCGGGCGATCTGCTGCTGACCGTAAACGGCGCCGCGGTAACGGACAGCCGGCAAGCGCAGGAGCTGCTGCGCGAGGCGCGACGCCGGCTGAGCCTCGAGGTGCAGCGCGGCGGCCGGCGCGTGACGATGCGCTTTCGGCTGTAGGCGGGTGCGATGGCCGATCTTTTCGACAACCACCCCGAAGCGCCGCCGCCCGAGGGCGCCCCGCGTCCGCTGGCCGACCGGCTGCGCCCGCGCAGGCTGACGGATGTGGTGGGCCAGGAAAAGGTGCTGGGCCCCGACGCGCCGCTGGGATCGATGCTGGCGGCGGACAGCCTCGGTTCGCTCATATTCTGGGGTCCGCCGGGGGTGGGCAAGACCACCATCGCGCGGCTCCTGGCCGACGAGACGCAGCTGCATTTCGTGCAGATCAGCGCCATCTTTACCGGCGTGGCCGAGCTGAAGAAGGTGTTCGAGGCCGCCCGCCACCGCCGCGCCAACGGCCAGGGCACGCTGCTCTTCGTCGACGAGATCCACCGCTTCAACAAGGCCCAGCAGGACGGGTTCCTGCCGCATATGGAGGACGGCACCATCCTGCTGGTGGGCGCGACCACGGAAAACCCCAGCTTCGAGCTGAACGCCGCACTGCTGAGCCGGGCGCAGGTGCTGGTGCTCGAACGCCTGTCGCTGGCCGATCTCGAACGCCTGGCGCAGCGGGCCGAGGCCGAGCTGGGCCGCGCGCTGCCGCTCGACGGACCCGCGCGCGAGGCGCTGCTGGAGATGGCCGACGGCGACGGGCGGGCGCTGTTCAACCTGATCGAGCAGGTGACGGCGTGGAAACTCGATGGCAAGCTCGATACGCAGGCGCTGGCCGGGCGGCTGATGCGGCGTGCGGCGCAATACGACAAGTCGGGCGAGGCGCATTACAACCTCATTTCGGCGCTGCACAAATCGGTGCGCGGCTCGGACCCCGACGCCGCGCTCTACTGGC
>CAZNMK010000454.1:0-2579 GCA_964574045.1 uncultured Roseovarius sp.
GGCTGCCCGGCGGTGCCGCCGGGCGGAATAGGGACAGGAGGCGATTCAGGTTTTCCGGCCGGCGATCTAGTCCAGCGCCACCGCCCGCAGGCCCGCACCGCTGATTTCCCGCCAGAACGGCACCGGCAGCGGCGGTCGGCCAAGGCGGGCACGGTAGACCGGCAGGCTTTCGGCCACCCGCATCACATAGTTCTGGGTTTCGCGAAACGGGATATGCTCGATCCAGTCGACGATCTCTTCCTCGCTGCCGCCGCGGGGGTCGCCCAGTTCCTCGATCCAGCGCAGCGGGCGGCCGGGGCCCGCGTTGTAGCCCGCCGCCACCATCACCACGTTGCCGTCGAACCGCTCGATCAGCCCGGCCAGATAGGCCGTGCCCAGCCGGGCGTTGAACTCCCAGTCGTTCAGGGCGCGGCCGCGGGTGTTTTCGAGCCCCAGCGCGCGCGCCATGTCCGAGGCGGTGCCCGGCATCAGCTGCATCAGCCCCTGCGCCCCGGCCCCGCTTTGCACCGAGGTATCGAATTCGCTTTCCCGCCGGGCGATGGCCAGCGCCAGCTCGGCCGGTACCGGCAGATCCATGCCCTGCATCGGATGCAGCGGGTAATAGGGGCCGGGCACCACGATGCCGCGTTCGGCCGCCGCCTTGCCGATCATCACCTGCAGGTGCGGCGCGTCCATCTCTTCCAGTGCGAGGCCGAGGCGGCGCAGGCCGTCCTCGTCGAGCGTATCTGCGAGCGCCACGAAGAACCGCTCGGCCAGCGACAGCTGCCCCGCCGCCAGCAGCAGCACCCCGGCCCGGAAAAGCGGCGTTTGCACGAATCCGGCCTGCCGCCAGCCGCCCGCGGGCGGCGCCCCGGCCAGCGCCGGATCGGGCGCGAGCCCGGCGCGGCCCGCGGCCAGCAACCCGTAAAAGCTGGTCTGGTACTGCCCGGCGGAGGCATAGGACAGCTGTGCCGCTTCAGCATCGCCCAGTGCCTCTTGCGCGCGGCCGAGCCAGTAGCCCGCCCGCCCGAGCGAGATCGGCCCCTCCACCGCCGCGCGGAAGCGCTGGAAGTGGTCGAGCGCCAGTTCCGGCGCGCCGAGATATTTCAGCGCCAGATACCCCGCCAGCCACTCGAGATCGGCATAGTTCGACCCCTCGACCAGCTGGTGATGCGCGGCCAGCCGATAGGCGGTGGCGGCATTGCCCGCCCGCATCTCGGCGCGCGCCAGGTAGCGCCGCCAGCCGGCCCAGCGGTCGGGCTCGCCCAGGCCCCCGGGCAGGTCGCTCTGGGCCATGATCCTCTCGATCGCGGCCTCCGGCCGGCCCCGGTCGATGTCGCGGGCAAAGCGTTCATAGGCGATGCCGGCGTCGGTTGCGCCGCCTTCGGGCAGGTCATCCTCGGCAATGTTGCCGCCATCCCTGAGCCGCAGCCGCGCCTCGGCCAGTGCGCGGGTTTCGTCATCGACCAGCGGCAGCATCTGGCGCGCGTCGCGCAGGCCCCGCCACAGCGCCATCTCGAGCCGCGCCGCGTGATGCGGTTGCAAGAGCGCCTCGTGCGCGGCCAGGAAGTCGTCATGCTCCTGCGTCGTCAGGTCGAGCGTGCGCCAGGCCAGCACCACGCCGGCATGGGCCTCTCCGACCTCGCCGCGGGCGATCTGGGCGCGCGCGAGATTGAGGGCGCCGGTTCCGGTCTGCGGGCGGTAGCCGCGATAGAATTCCAGCACGTCGTCGAAACCGGCATGGGTCATGACCTCCTCGTTCTCGCGGCGCAGCGCATCGAGACCGGGCCAGTCGGGATGGGCGGCGAGAAAGGCCAGCACCTCTGCCGGCTCGCCCAGCCCGGCGCCGAGGCGCAGCCATACGATCGCCGCCGCCGCAGCCGGCCCGTCGCGGGCGCCGAGCCGCGCCGCCGCCTGCCAGCGCCCGGCGCGCGCGGCGTCGAGCGCGCTGGCCAGCGGGCGCGGGGCGATCTGCGGGGCGATTCGGGGGCCGCCCTGTTGCGCCGCGAGCGGGGCCGAGAGGCCGAAAACCACCAATACGGCACAGAGAAAGCGCAGCATCTCTTGCATTTCCCGTTCGCGCGAAGGATAGAACGAACCCAAGCCTATGCGCGCGGCGCGGCGCAAGTCCACTCACAAAGGTGGCAAATGGGCGGCTTGCCGCCCGCGCCGGCCCCGCGAACCGATGGAGCCCGCCGATGTTCAGAGGATCCTTTCCCGCCCTGGTCACGCCGTTCCTGAACGGCGAGGTGGACTATGAGACCCTGAAGAACCTGGTGGAATGGCATATCGGCGAGGGCAGCAACGGCCTGGTGCCGGTGGGCACCACCGGCGAAAGCCCGACCCTAACCCACGAGGAACACGAACGCGTGGTCGAGGAAGTGGTACGCGCCGCCGCCGGCCGGGTGCCGGTGATCGCCGGGGCCGGGTCGAACAACACCGTCGAGGCGATCCGTTTCATGCAGCACGCCGCGAGTGTCGGCGCCGACGCCGCGCTGGTCGTGACCCCCTATTACAACAAGCCCACCCAGCGCGGGCTGATCGCGCATTTCACCGCGCTGCACGACTGCTGCGAGCTGCCGATCGTCATCTACAACATC
>CAZNMK010000455.1:0-2567 GCA_964574045.1 uncultured Roseovarius sp.
ATGGGCTCATGACCGCGATGACGCGTCTCAACAATCCCTCCGCCGGGATCGCCTTCGTCCTGCTGGGCGTCCTGGCGATTTCGGTCAACGACATGCTGATCAAGCTGCTTTCAGGCGGCTATCCGCTGCATCAGATGGTATTCGTGCGCTCGGCCATCGGCATCGCGTTCAGCCTGATTCTGGTGCAGATCGAGGGCGGCTGGCGCATCCTGTGCACGGATACGCCCTGGCTGCACGCGCTCAGGGGGGTGCTGATCGTCGCCGCCAACATGACCTTTTTCGCCGCTCTGGCGGTGCTGCCGCTGGCCGAGGCGACGGCGCTCTTTTTCGTGGCGCCTCTGATGATCACGCTGCTGTCTATCCCGCTTCTGGGGGAAAGGGTCGGGCCGCTCAGGATCGGGGCCGTGGCGGTCGGCCTGGCCGGGGTGATCGTCATGACCCGCCCGTGGGAGCGCGGCGAGGCGCGCGAGGTCTCCATCCTGATCTATCTTCTGCCGGTTGCGGCCGCCTTCGCCTATGCGCTCAATCAGATTCTCACCCGCATGCTGGGCGTCAGGTCGCGGGCCTCGGCGATGGCGGTCTATATCCAGCTCGCCTTCATCCTGGTCAGCCTGGGGTTCTGGGCGGTGGCGGGCGACGGACGCTTTGCCGCCGGCGTGCGAAATCAAAGCCTGGTCTTTCTCCTGCGCGCCTGGGTCTGGCCCGCGGGGGGCGACGTCTGGCTGTTTGTGGGACTCGGCCTCAACTCCGCCATCGTCGGCTACTGCCTCGCCGCCGCCTATCGCATGGCTGACGCCGCCACCGTCGCCCCCTTTGAATATACCGGCCTGCCGCTGGCGATCTTCTGGGGCTGGGCGATCTGGGGCGAACTGCCGGGTCCGGTAGTACTGGCCGGCATCGCGCTGATCCTCGGCGCGGGGTTGTTCGTGTTCCTGCGCGAACGCCGCAGGCAACGCCCGCTGGTCAGCGGCAAACGGATCCACCGGCGGTATTGAGGCCCCCCGACGATTGCCCGCCGGGCGGGGCAGGCCGCGCGCTGCGTCGATGGCGCGGCGCGCGGCACGGTCTTGTCGCGGCACGGGCGCGGGGTCTTGCGTACCCGGCTCCCGCCTTGCGTACCCGGCTCCCTACCGCAGGACGTTCGTCCAGACGCGGTCGATGAGGCTTTGTGCCTCGGCGCCGCAGGCGAAGGAAAAGACGACCTTGGCGTCTTCAGGCAGCACGATCTCGGGGGCGGTCCGCAGCTCTTCGGTCATGTACTGATCCTGTCCCTTGATCGGGCCGCCGTAGCCGGCAAAGTTCGACTGCATGCCCATGTTCTCGGGGTCCATGATGAAGTTCATGAATATCTTGGCGTTCTCCACGTTCTCGGCCGATTTGGGGATCATCAGCCCGTCGGCCCAACCGATGACGCCCTCTTCGGGGTAGGCATAGACGATCTCTATCCCCTGCTCCTCTGCCAGTTGGCGGCCCTTGTAGACGTAGCCGTTCCAATGGTTGGTGATGATCGCGTCGCCATTGATCAGCCGGTCGTTCATGCCCTCGGACGCATAGGCAAGAATGTAGGGCTTCTGCGCCAGGAGCAGGTCCTGGACGTTCTGCATCGCCTGCGGGTCCTCGTTGCAGAACTCCTGGCCGAGCAGAAGATGGGCCTGGTTGACGATCTCCTCGGGCGACTTGAACGCGACAAGGCGGCCGCGCAGTTCCTCCGCCGGGCGGAAGAACTCGGCGTAGGAGGTCAGGTCCTTGCCGTAGAGGTCGCGCCTGTAGGCGACCGAGGCGGTGCCCCAGTGGAACGGCACCGTGTATTTCTGCTCGGGGTCCCATTCGGGAAACTTCCAGCGCTCCTCGACATTGGCGAAGTTCGGCATCTCGCTCGCGTTGACCTCCTGAACCAGCCCTTCGGCGATGTAGATCGGAATGAAGTTCTGGCTCGGCACGATGATGTCGTAGCCGGTCGCCCCGGCCTGCATCTTGGCCAGCAGCGTCTCGTTGGTGTCGTAGGTGTCGAGGGTGACGTCGATGCCGGTCTCGGCCTCGAACTTCTCGATCATCTCCGGAGACGTGTAGTCGGTCCAGTTGTAGATGTTCAGCTTGCCCTCCGCACAGGCCGCCCCCGCGGCCAGCCCGAGGACGGCGGTCAGCACCGTTATGCGTTTCATGGTCTTTCTCCCTGTCGGTTGCTTGGTCGTTTCTTCAATGCGGATGGGTCGCCGAGCTCCTGCGCGTCGTGAACCAGTAGGCGGTAACCAGCGCGATCGAGAACAGCAGCAGGATCGACGAGACGGCGTTCACCTCGGGTGTGATGCCCTGGCGGATCATCGAATAGATATAGACCGGCAGGGTGGTGTCGCCGGCCCCGGCCACCATCAGCGTGATGATGAAATCGTCCATCGAGATGACGAAGCTCAGCATCGCACCGGCCAGCACGCCGGGCATGAGCAGCGGCAGCGTGACCAGGCGGAACGTTTCCCAGTCCGAGGCGTAGAGGTCGCGCGAGGCCTGCTCGAGCGTCGTGTCCATGCCCTGCAGCCTCGCCCGGATCGGCATGAAGGCGAAGGGGATGC
>CAZNMK010000456.1:0-2558 GCA_964574045.1 uncultured Roseovarius sp.
ATCGCCCATCGCGCGCGCGCTGATCGGCAAGGAAGAGGGCGACAGCGTCGAGGTGTGCACGCCCGGTGGCGAGAAATGCTACGAGGTGGTAAAGATCGCCTATCTCTAGCAGGTCCGGACCATGCCCGACCGTCAGAAACCCCCGCCCGCGCCGATGGCGATCGAACCGAAATCGGAACGCGCGCGGATCACGGCGACAGAGATGACCGCCATCGTCCTGTCGGTGCTGTGGCTCGCCCTGTCGGCGTCTTTCTTTGTGTTCGGCGATCCTGCGGCGGCCTTCGGCGGCCAGGGCGGCGCCATGTGGTTCCTGGTGGTGATGCTGGCGGTGTTCATGCCGGTGGGCATGATCTGGGTGGCGGCGACGGCGGCGCGCGCATCCCAGGTGATGCGCGATGAAAGCCAGCGTCTGCAGGTCGCCATCGACGCGATCCGCCACGCCTACATCACCCAGGCCCAGAACCGCAACGCCCAGACCGAGCCCTCGGTCGCGCGCAAGCTGGAAGAGATCGCCGCGGCCCAGCGCAAGACCGAAAGCGCGCTGGCAATATTTTCGTCGTCGCGTGCCGTGTCGGCTGCGCCTGCGGCCAGCGTCGCGCCCGCGCCACCGCAGGCCGCCGGGGCCGACGATCAGGCGGCGCTGCCGCTCGGCACCCCGGCCGAAGAGATGCGCCCGCCGCTGGACACGGCCGATTTCATCCGCGCGCTGAACTTTCCCGACACCGCCGAGGACCGCGACGGTTTCGCCGCCCTGCGCCGGGCGCTGAAGGACCGCGAGGCCGCCAGGCTGATCCGGGCGGCGCAGGACGTGCTGACGCTGATGTCGCAGGACGGCATCTACATGGACGACCTGCGCCCCGACCTCGCGCGCCCGGAAATCTGGCGCCGTTTCGCCGCCGGCGAGCGCGGCCGCGCGGTGGCGATGCTGGGCGGCATTCGCGACCGCGCATCGCTGGCGCTGACGGCGGCGCGGATGAAGAACGACCCGATATTCCGCGATGCGGCGCATCATTTCCTGAGGATTTTCGACCGCGGCATTTCGGCCTTTGCCGAAACCGCCAGCGATGCCGAACTGAGCGAGATGTCCAATACCCGCACCGCCCGCGCCTTCATGCTGCTGGGGCGGGTGACCGGCACCTTCGACTGAGACCCGCGGCGGCAGGCCGCGACACGGGTCTGTTGCCAGGCCCCGGGCTTCGGGGCATGATGCGCCCGCCGGGGTGCAGGGAGACGGTGCATGCGCAAGTTCCTGGTTGTGCTGGACGACAGCAGGGAATGCCTGAACGCGATGCGGTTCGCCGCGATGCGCGCCGCCAATACCGGCGCCGGGGTCGAGGTGCTGGCGGTCATCCCTCCCGAGGAGTTCAACCACTGGATCGGCGTCGGCGACATCATGCGCGAAGAGGCGCGCGAACGCATCCACGCCCATTTCGAGGTTTTCGCCAAGTGGATGCGCGACCGGCAGGGGATCGACCCCGAACTGGTGATCCGCGAGGGCGAGCCGGTGAGCGAGATCATGGCGCAGGTGAACGACGACCCCGAGATCGGCGTTCTGGTGCTGGGGGCCGGAACCGACAAGAAGGGGCCCGGGCCGCTGGTGACACAGCTGTCGCGGAACTCCGGGTCGCTGCCGATCCCTGTGACCATCGTGCCCGGCAACCTGTCAAAGGAACGGCTGGAGGCCATCACCTGACCAGATTGCGCGTATTTCTCTTGCTTTCTTGGCCACTTGGGGCAAGAGTTCGGCCATGACGTTCCAGACCCCCACCCCGTTTCCGGCACCGGCGGGAAATGTGCCTGTGGCCTTCGGGCGGGCCGAGCTGAGCGTCATCCTGTCGCTTTACGGGCGCATGGTCGCCGCCGGCGAATGGCGCGATTACGGCATTTCGCACCTGCGCGACGCGGCCGTGTTCTCGGTCTTTCGCCGCACCGCCGAGACGCCGATCTACAGGATAGAAAAGCGCCCGCGCCTGCGCCCGCGCCAGGGCCAGTACGCGGTGATCGGCATGGACGGGCGCGTGCTCAGGCGCGGCGGCAACCTGCGCACGGTGTTGCGCGTGCTCGAACGCAAGCTGATCCGCGCCGTGGAATAAATCCTGCGCGCCCCTGCCGAACGCTTCTTAGAACGATTCCAAACCTTGACAGGCACGGCCCCGGGGCGCATATGCAGGAAAGCCACGCGAAAAAGGCATCCCCCATGTTCATCCAGACCGAATCCACTCCCAACCCCGCGACGCTGAAGTTCCTGCCCGGCCAGACCGTGCTGGAGGCCGGCACCGCCGACTTTCCCTCGGCCGAGGCCGCCGGGCGCTCGCCCCTGGCCGAGCGGCTGTTCAGGGTGCAGGGGGTGACGGGTGTCTTCTTCGGCAACGATTTCGTGACCGTGACCAAGGCCGAGGGCAGCGAGTGGGATCACATGAAACCCGCCATCCTCGGCGCGATCATGGAACATTTCCAGTCCGGCCAGCCGGTGATGCCGGGCGATGCGGCGGCCGGCTCGGGCCATGCCGAGCATCACGGCGAGGATGGCGAGATCGTCGGCCAGATCAAGGAGCTGC